>QMPA01000182.1 GCA_003650365.1 Bacteroidota bacterium
GATGTTCATCCCGGGATCGGGGCTATTCACACCCAGGCTTATTACCTGAGTGCCAATCAGAATTACGCCCGTAACCTGATGAATCAGGGATTATCACCACAACAAATCATCGATTCGCTGGTTGCCAATGATGCGCAGGGAAATCCCTCTAAGCGACAATATGGGATAGTGGATTTCAGAGACGGCACCGTCAGCACAGCAGCATTTACCGGGGATAATTGTGACGATTATAAAAACCATATTACAGGACCTAATTACAGCATTCAGGGCAATATTTTATTGGGACAGCAAATCCTTGATTCGATGGAAGCCCGGTTTTTACGCGCTGAAGGAGAATTGGCCTGTAAACTCATGGAAGCTTTGCAAGGCGCAAAAGTAGTGGGTGCCGATACCCGATGTTTGCCCGATGGCATTTCTTCTATTGGGGCTTTTCTTCGTGTGGCTCAACCTGACGATGATGCAGATGACCTCTATCTTGATTATAATATTCCAATTGCCGATGCCGGAATTGATCCCATCGATTCGCTGCAAACACTTATTGATGAATGGGGCGGGTGTCTGGCTATTGGTGTTCCTGAGCAGGAAAGCAAAGTGCTTGCCTCGCTATTTCCCAATCCGGTTTCAGATATACTCACTATTGAATTTGAAGAGCTCCAGAGTGGTGAATTGAGCATATCGAATCAACTTGGACAAGTGGTGTTAATAGAAAAAATCAGCAGTCAAACTCAGGTTTATTTTAATTTATCGCCATTTCCTTCAGGATTGTATTTATACAATTTGAGTAATACTTCTGGCGAAGTTGTGAGTAGTGGGAAGGTGATGAAACAATAAAAATTGTGCTACGTATATTTGAAGTTGAGCCTTTGGCTTATTGTGTATGATAAAGTAAATCGAATATTGTAGTTTTGGGTTGAGAAAAAAATAACAGTAGAATACCAATGGTAGAAAAGAAACGGAATTTAAGAAAACTTGAGGGTGAGTTATGGCGGGAAGTTCCTCATAGCAATGGCCGTTATCAGGTAAGCAATTACGGAAGGGTAAAATCGTTTGCTTACAACAAAACGGAGGGCAAGATGATGATTGGATTTATTATCAACAGGTTTAGAGTTATTCAGCTAAATATCAATAAACAAGCAAAGAAATATTATGTCCATAAATTGGTAGCTGAACACTGGATTCCAAAGCCTTCCGATAAGCACACTATTGTTACGCACCTGGATGGAAATATGAGAAATAACCATGTTTCAAATCTTGAATGGCACACCCGAGAATCATTGGCCGAGAAGCATCGTGAATATGAAAAACAAAGGGACCGGCGATTCAGAAAGCGTAATCCTGCAAGTCATAGTAAATTAAAGGAAGAAGATATTAGGCTTCTTAAATCAATGCTGGAAAAAGGGGTTGTCCAGGCGAAAATAGCAAAGATGTTTTGTCTGAGTGAAATGCAGGTTACAAGAATAAAACGTGGTGAAAACTGGGGGCATGTTCAGCCATTAGATCCAGAAAGCAAGAAAACTAATCGTTAAACAGAAAATAATATTTTGATTTAAGGGCATTTGAAATTCAATTGCTATATCTCAAACCCTTCTGGCACATTTTACACAAAGTGCACCCGGCATAATCAATAAACGCTGGATTGGTATTGACTCGCCACATTGAATGCAATTCCCGAAATCATCGTCATCAATATGTTCGAGAGAGATGTTGATTTTCTTTTGTTTGTCTTTACTTTTCTGAAAGGCTGCCTCGTTAATACTCCTGTTGTTAATCGCATCCATGCGGCTTACACGGCCAATGGCACAATCGGGTTCGATGGGTTTTGTCAGTTCTTTTAGCTCGGACAATCTCTCCTCAATTTTTGTTTTCTCTTTTAGTAAATAGGTTTTAACCTGTTCTTTTTCAATTTGATTCATAAGTAGAAATGGCTGGCAAATAAAAGAAAATAATCGCTGTTTGTTTTATTTTTGTTGATTTCCAAGTCCCAAGTCAGCAATTAACTTTTGTTGCAAAGTGGCTGGTGTAATAAAGTATTCAATGTCACCTTTGGTGCTGTAGGATATTTTTCCGGTCTCTTCCGAAACAATTACCGCAATGGCATCGGAGCGTTCGGTAATTCCAATGGCTGCCCGGTGACGCAACCCGGAACGGCTCGAAACCTGCTTTTTCGTCACTGGTAAAATGCATCCGGCAGCTTTTATCCGGTTGTTGGTAACAATCATTGCGCCATCATGCAAAGGGCTGTTCTTGAAAAATATGTTCCTGATTAGATCGGTTGAGATGGTCGCATCAATAATTTGTCCTGTTTTCACAAAATGACCCAGTTCGTTTTGTCGTGTAATAACAATTAATGCACCTTCTTTAATTTCAGACATCCGCCTGCAGGCAGCTACAATAGCATCTACATCGAATTCAAATTTACCCTGGAAATAGCCTCTCAGAAAGCCAAATTTCTTCCCGTATCTGTCAAAGAAATTAGTTGTTCCTACGGCCAATAAAAACTGTCTGATTTCGGGTTGAAAAATAATAATCAAGGCGACAAGGCCAACACTGATGAAGGCACCTAAAATTTGCGAGAGCATTTCCATTTGTAGTGCATCCACAACTTTCCATACCAGGAATAGCGCAACGAGGCCCAGCAATATATTAATGGCCACAGTGCCTTTTAACATTTTGTACAAAGTAAAAAGCAGCGTGGCTACCAGAAGAATATCCAGCACGTCCAAAAAACCGATGTCTATAAAAGCAAGTGTCACAACAAATCTATTGCGTCAAAATTAACAATTCCTAACTTAAAAAGTCAAATATCAAAAAACAAATAACAAATAAATCCCAAATCACAACAATCAAATACAGAAGCTTTTTTGAAGATTAGGGTTTTACTTATTGTGATTTATTTGTTTTTTGGTGCTTGCGATTTGTAATTTCTATTTTCTTTTTTCTATTTTTTTATCCACACACCTCAAATCCCTTATAATATTCTACCAACTTCACCGCTTCCACAGCCTCTTTTACATCATGTGCCCGTAAAATATTTGCTCCATTTAGCAAGGCAATTGTATGAATAATTGTTGTCCCGTTTAGTGCATCTTCAGCTTTGCTATTGAGTACATCATTGATCATCGATTTTCGTGAAATGCCTGCCAGTAAAGGAAGATCACCCACCCTTAATTCTTCAAGGTGCTTTAAAATGGAATAGTTGCAATCCAATGTTTTTCCAAAGCCAAAACCCGGATCAAGGATAATATCTTTAACACCTAAATCATTTAATTGATTTACTTTTTCAGTAAAATATTTTTTGATTTCATTACTCACTGAAGCGGAAATAGGATTATTCTGCATATCCTTTGGCGTGCCCTTCAGATGCATTAAAATATAAGTAACATTCAATTCAGCAACAGTCTCGAACATCTTATCATCAAACTGTCCCCCGGAAATATCGTTAACAATATGAGCGCCACTCCCAATACATGCCCGCGCAACTTCTGATCGATAAGTATCAATTGAAAAAATAGTTTCGGGAAATCTTTTAATGAGCTGTTGCAAAGGTTTGAGCATTCGCTTTTTCTCTATTTTAAGGCTAATATTTTTAGCACCCGGACGTGTTGAAACAGCTCCCAAATCAATCAGGTTGGCGCCATTTTCAAGCATCTTTTCAACTTGTTTAATAATTACCGTTTCCTGCTGAAAGCGGCTCTCTTTATAAAATGAATCAGGAGTAAGGTTTAGAATACCCATTACCTGCGGTACCGAAATATTCAAAACAAGGTCGCGGCACTGCATTTTTCTTTTGGTAAAAGATGTATTTTTACTGCTCATTTTTGCACCTTGATTTTGGTTGCGATGAATACACAAAACTAAGAAATTATAGTATGGATAATAAGACCCCCGGGCAATTTGAAGAAGTGGTAAAATACTGTCGGGCCATTTTCGAAGACAAACAAAAAGATTACAGTACGGCCTGGCGCATATTGCGTACAAGCAGTCTTACAGATCAAATATACATCAAGGCCAACCGCATCCGCAGTATTCAATTAAAGGGTGAACAAAAAGTGCAGGAAGGTATTGTTCCTGAGTTTGTTGGAATTGTAAATTATTCGGTAATGGCCATCATACAATTGGAATTGGGCATCGCAGAAGAAGCCGACTTAACTGCTGAACGGGCACTTGAGCTTTTCAACAAATACATCTACACTGCCCGCGACCTGATGCTGAATAAGAACCACGATTATGGCGAAGCCTGGCGGAATATGCGTATTTCATCACTAACTGATATTATCTTGATGAAGTTATTGCGCATTAAAAAAATTGAGGATAACGAAGGGGAAACCTTGGTTTCGGAAGGGCTGGATGCCAATTATTACGACATCATTAATTATTCAGTATTCGCACTGATAAAACTTTTGATCGAAAAAGAAGATGCTTAAAAAGACTGTTAAGGAAAGCCCTCTCGTTTTTATTTTCCGGATTATTTTGGGCCTGGTTTTTATATTTTCATCCACTGTAAAAGGTATCGATCCGCTTGGAACTGCTTATCGAGTAGAAGATTACCTGATAGCTTACGGTATGGATTGGCTGCTTGATTGGGCATTGTTGCTTTCAATAATCCTGATTTCGGTTGAATTTTTGCTCGGTTTTGCCATTTTGTTTAAATTAAAAGCAAGACTGGCTGCACTTGGCATTTTATTGATAATGGCATTTTTTACAGTTGTAACCTGGTTCGATGCACAATACAACCTGGTGCCCGATTGTGGCTGTTTTGGGGATGCTGTTAAACTGAGCAATTGGGAAACTTTCAGTAAAAATGTCGTACTCATACTGTTGGCATTTCTTGTTTTTATTAGAAGGAAAACCATGGCATCGGCTTTGCCCCAATGGTTGCAGTCGGCAGTATTGGTATTTGCTGTTAGCCTGTTTACATGGTTTAATTTTTATAACTTCCAGCACCTGCCATTGATGGATTTTCGTGATTGGAAAGTCGGAAACAATATGAAAAGTAATGGCGAAGGAAAATCAAAAACTTATGTAACTTACCGGAATATTGAAACAGGGGAGGAGAAAGAATATTTATCACCGAATTATCCCTGGAATGATTCGCTGTGGATGGCAGAATGGAAATTTGTGAATCAAAGACTTGATGAATCGGGACTGGATAAAAAACACGATTTATATATTGAAGATAATGAAGGACATGACCTGACAAAAGCCATTATTGAACATGAAGGAAACCAGTTTCTGTTGGTGTCATACGATCTGGATTTTGCCAATGGCGAAGGCATGATAAAAGCGGCAAATTTGTTTAGTACATTAGACGATCAGGGAATTGCATTCGATATGGTCAGTGCATCGGATGAAAGTCTGATTAATAAATACAGTGAAGTCTACCAAATGGAATATCCGGTTTATTTTGCCGATGATATTGATTTGAAAGCCATGATCCGTTCCAATCCCGGATTGCTTTGGTTGCGTGATGGAGTAGTAATACAGAAATGGCACTACAACGATTTCCCCACCGGTGAAGAACTGAAAGACTTGATGAAAAACTAACACAACCTTAACCTCAACCTCAATCTCAACCTCAACCTAATCCTCATGACCAAATACATCATCCGACGTTTACTTTACGGCATCCTCGTCCTTTGGGGAGTCACAACGGTGGTGTTTTTTCTTTTCAATATTTTACCTGGTGATCCTGCCCGCATGCTCCTTGGGCAAAGGGCTGATGTTTCATCCGTTGAAGCCATCAAAAAAGACCTGGGGCTTGACAAAGCGGTACTTGTTCAATACCTGAATTTCCTGAATGATTTATCACCGATTTCATTGCATAATGTGCAAGACAAAGAGAGTTATTGGTTTTTAAATCCTGAAAAATACGGGAGTCCCGCACTTCAATTGAATTTTGGAAATAGGGCTTTGGTGCTTAAAAAACCTTACTTAAGACGATCGTACCAAAGTAAACGGGCTGTTTCTGCCATCATCTCCGAGGCTTTCCCCAAGACACTTTTGCTTGCGACCACTTCAATTTTTTTAGCTATGGTATTGGGTATACTGCTGGGTATTCCGGCTGCACTGTACAAAGACAGTCCATTGGATAAATTCCTCTTGGTATTTTCTTCTCTCGGCATGTCAATCCCTTCTTTTTTTGCCGCCATTCTTATTGCCTGGTTGTTTGCATTTGTGTTGGCCGATTATACCGGATTGCAGATGTTTGGCAGTTTGTATTCGGTAGATGATTATACGGGGGAAGTGTATTTAAACCTGAAAAACCTGATCTTACCTGCCATCACACTTGGTATCCGTCCGCTTGCTATTGTGATGAGTCTCACCCGTTCTTCGTTGCTGGATGTACTTTCACAGGATTATATCCGAACGGCTTATGCCAAGGGATTAAGCAAATTCAGGGTAGTGGTCATGCATGGATTGCGCAACGCACTCAACCCTGTTTTAACTGCTATTACCGGCTGGTTTGCCTCATTAATGGCGGGTGCTGTTTTTGTGGAATATGTTTTCGACTGGAAAGGAATAGGCATTGTCATTGTCGATTCCCTTGAAAAATACGACCTGCCCGTTATCATGGGCGCTGTCCTTTTTATTTCTGTAATCCTCATTCTGGTCAATATTTTCATGGATATTATTTATGCACTGCTCGATCCGAGGGTGAGGCTGGGATGAGATTTGTTTGGTAAATAACAAGGTATTTAACTGAATCGTGGTCAGACGACTACGCTACCAGACCAAACAGTCGTCCGACCACTCTTGGTTCAGTAGTTTACTGGTCGGACGACATCTTTGTTTCGTAATATAGTCGTCTGACCACCTTGGCTACAAACCCTCCACCCTATCTCCTTCGGATGTAGGGAAGGCCATCTAACAATCACTGCTTCACCACCTTCATCCCCTCAACTTCCTTCCCGTCCCAAAACATCACCACATGGTAAATACCTGTGGGGAGGATATTTCCGTTCTGGTCTTTACCATCCCAGCGTGCCTTGATGCTGCCACGGCCGGAAGCACCCGATTTTAGCACTTTGACACGTAGGCCCGAATTATTGTAAACTTCGATTTGAACATGACCGGCAAAATCCCATTTGGCAGAGATGCTTGTTTCATAACTAAAGGGGTTGGGTGCGGCTTTCAGCAATTTTGGTTTGTCTTTTTTTATCGGTTGATAGTCGTGCATGCCAACAATGGTTGAGTTCCATTCGTAGGCACCCATATCAATGCTGTCGCCAACAATGCGGGGGTTTCCGGCCAGGTCGGTTTCGGGCAGTTGGATAAAATCGGGCAGGTTTAAAGTTCCGGCATCAATGCAGGGCGATCCATCGGCTATTTGGTAGGGGTGTTCCCATTTGTTGAGGAAGAAGGGGTCGGTGTCGATGTTGGTTTGGTCGTAATAAAGCACATTTCCTCCGGTTAATATCTTGATATCATCTTCACCTCCTTCCACATTGGAGTTGTAAATGCTCAACTTACTATCACCCCAGTCC
>QMPA01000183.1 GCA_003650365.1 Bacteroidota bacterium
AGAAACAGGAAATAGAGCCAATACATTTGTATTGGTAAAAGAATACCTTTCGTTTATAAAGACATCAGAAATTTTAATTGTTTCTGTTTTATCTTCACACGAACAATCATCTTCTTGTTGATTCTCACAACTTTTATGCTTATTGGCCATTTCACAATGTTCCATATTTACACAACAGCTTTCTGCTTTCTGAAAGATGGCAGTGCTGTACAGTTTCCCGTGCGAATAGTGTTTATGGATATTAACACCAATAAAACTTATCAGGAAAACGATTGAAACTAATATGTTAATGACTTTTTGCATTCGTTATTTATAATGATACAAAATTACAGCAAAAAATGATAAAGCTCTTGTACAATTTTTGATATTACTTGTATAATTTTTGGATAAAGGCGTAAACTGTTTATTTACTGTACATTATCAATTGGGCTTCTTTCTTCAATCTTGGTTTTTTTATATGCAGATAGTGTGAAACCTACAATTTCTTTAAATTGTTTTGATAAATGGGAAGCACTACTGTAATTAAGGTTAAATGCTATTTCGGAGAAATTTAGTTCATTATAATTTATCAGTTCTTTTACCCTCTCAATTTTTTGTAGGATAATGAATTTTTCAATCGTGGTATTTTCTGTTTCTGAAAACACATTTGAAAGATATGAATAATCGTATTGTGTTTTTTTGCTCAGGTATTCCGAAAAATTGATTTTCAACTCCTCTCCTTTGTTGTGATGAATAAAATCTATAATTAATGTTTTTATTTGCTCTGCTATTATTTGATTCTTATCTTGTATTATTTCAAACCCAATTGCTTTTAGTTCTTTATTCAACTCAATATAATCAATATGGCTGCTTTCAACAATGGCTTTTCCCAATTTCACTTCAGAGTATGGAATTTTAAGTTTACTTAAAGTTTGTTCCACTGCTGTAATACAACGGGGGCAAACCATATTTTTGATATTTATTGATTTTCTAATCATTTCACAAATGTATAAAATGAAAGCAATTGCCATTAATGGGACGGAAGATCATGCCCATGTTCTATTATTCCTTCCTTCAACAATCACAATTGCCAAAGCAATTCAAGTTGTTAAAGGTGGATCTTCGCATTGGGTTCATCAGACTTTCCCCGAATACCATGATTTTGAATGGCAAAAAGGCTATGGTGCTTTCAGTGTAAGTCATTTTGATCTTGATAAAATCATCGCTTATACCAAAAATCAAAAAAAGCACCATGCTGTGGAAGATTCTAAAACAGAATACTTAGATTTGCTGAATAAACATCAAATTGAATATGATGAAAAGTACATTTTGGAATAGTATTATCCACAAATACCGTGGTAATTCATCGGCGGGGTGATTTAATACCTTGAGAGTGCGGAACGTCTGTAAAGTAGTAAATAAATACCATTTTGATAAACTACCTAAAACATAATCAGATTGATAAAAAACAATGGGATGCCTGTGTTGACCAGGCTTTCAATGGGAATTCCTATGCCGCTTCCTGGTACCTCGACCTGGCTCATGAAGGATGGGAAGCGCTGGTTGAGAATGATTATGAAAGGGTAATGCCATTGACAGCCGCAACCAAATTTGGGATTTCCTATCTTTTTCAACCCTTTTTTAGCCAGCAGTTGGGTGTTTTTTCAAAGAGCAAATTAAACCCCGGGATTGTAGAGGATTTTATTCAAAGTATTCCCGCCCATTTTAAATTTGTCGAGATTAACCTGAATAGTTTCAATAAGATAAATAGCAAGAAGAATACATTTGTACTCAATAATAATTATCTCCTCGACTTGATTAATCCCTATGAAAGATTAGTTAAAAAGTACACAACGAATACCAGGCGTAATCTCAAGAAAAGCACTACAAATAAACTCAGTATCAGTAAAAATATCAAGCCCGAAGCATTAATCAAATTGTTTAGAAACAACCGTGGTAAACAGCTGAAAAAGTGGAACGACGCTCATTATCATATTCTTCAGCGCATTATGTACACATCTGTATATAAAGGAAAAGGAGTGCTTTACGGCGTTTATACTGAGTTTAATGAATTGTGTGCCGCTGCTTTTTTTCTGAAGAACAACAATCGTTTGGTTTTTCTTTTTTCGGGTTCAAATCAATCTGCGCGAGAAAATGCTGCGATGACTTTGCTGATTGATTCCGTCATTCAAGAGTTTGCATCCACGAGGACTGTTTTCGATTTTGAAGGCTCAAACGATGCAAATCTGGCCAGGTTTTATCGGGGATTTGGTGCCAAAGAAATAACCTATCCCGCTTTGAGGTTGAATAATTTTTCGTTTCCCATGAAGCAAATATTTCAGATTTACAAACGATTTAAAAAAGAGTAATCTTGCTTTCGGCTTGATCTTTTCCCTTATTTTTGTTGGAAAATAGAGACCGTTATGCTTTTCGAAATAGGTAAAGAAAATACAATATTCAACCGATTTTTATCGGAATTGCGTGATGAACAAATTCAGAAAGACTCTTTGCGGTTCAGACGGAACCTACAACGGCTGGGCGAGATATTTGCCTATGAAATCAGTAAAACATTTGTTTACACGTCCAAAGAAATAACCACGCCTCTGGGTACTGCTGTAATGAAGTTGCATGAGGAAGAACCGGTACTGGCAACAATTTTACGTGCGGGTTTGCCCTTGCACCAGGGCCTGTTAAATTATTTTGACCGTGCCGATAATGCTTTCGTTTCGGCTTATCGCAAATACCATAAAAAGGGAACATTTACTATTAAACTCGATTACGTCTCGTCTCCCTCAATCGAGAACAGGATACTGATTGTCAGTGACCCGATGCTGGCCACCGGAGGTTCACTCATTGCTGCTTTAAACGGATTACTTGTAAAGGGTAAACCCAAACACATTCATATTGTAAACGTACTAGCAACAGAAGAAGGAATAAAAGCAATTAAAAGGCGTTTTTCATTAAAAGATATGACCATTTGGGTTGGTGCCATTGATGACGAATTAACGGCCAAAGCATATATTGTGCCTGGTTTGGGCGATGCCGGGGATTTGGCTTTTGGAACGAAAGATGATTGATTTTGAGACTTAAGACTTTTAGACCTGAGATATTTAGGCCGAAGACTAATGGATATGAATTACAAAAAAAATTGAACTAGAAGCGCAGGCTATTTCTCCCTTGGGGAGATAAAAGGGGGTGCGCTGACAAAGACGTTTAAACCGAAGACCCTAAAAATATTGATTTGAAGAAGTGGAGCCGTGATGCTTTCACGACTCCAAATATTAATTTGAAACAACGAAGTACAGCCGTGATGCTTCACGGCTCATCCCAAAAACTGATAATACTATGACCAATGCAAAATTAGTTTACGAGAACATCAAAATCTCAATCATTTCGATTAAAAGCCACCTGCTTAGGACCATTTTAACCGTGATGATTATTGCTTTCGGAATAATGGCGCTGGTGGGTATTCTTACTGCTATTGATGCTGTCGAATATTTTCTGAATCAAAACTTTGCCATGATGGGTTCCAATACATTCAATATTCAGAACCGGGATATTCGGGTACATATTGGGGGAAACCGCAACAAAGCAAGGTCGTTCAAGACAATTGACTATAAGCAAGCCATGGACTTTAAGGAGCAGTATAATTTTCCGGTAGTAACATCAATTTATACTTACGGTACCGGAATAGCTACTGTAAAATACGAATCAGAAAAAACAAATCCCAATATCCAGGTAATGGGTTCTGATGAAAACTACATTGCTACTGCCGGTCTTGAATTGGAAAAAGGACGACCGTTTTCGTCCAATGAAGTCCTGCAGGGAAACCATGTTGTCATTCTTGGTAGTGAAGTTGCATCCAAACTATTTAAGGAAAATGAAGACCCCATTGGTAAAATTATTTCTATAGGTGCAGGTAAATACAAAGTGATTGGGTTGTTGGCTGAAAGGGGTTCCAGCATTGGGTTTAGTGGTGACCGTTCGTGTATGGTGCCATTGGCAAATGTGCGTCAGTATTTTTCCCGCCCCAATATGAATTTTAAAATCAGTGTAATGCTTACTGATCCCCAGCAAATGGATGCCGCTATCGGGGAGGCTACTGGTGTTTTTCGGAAAATCCGAAAAGACAGGATTGGCGAAGATGACTCATTCTCAATTATAAAAAGCGACAATATTGCCAGTATGCTCATTGGATTAACGAGTAAAATTCAGATTGGTGCAACCGTGATTGGATTAATCACGTTAGTAAGTGCTGCCATCGGATTGATGAATATTATGCTGGTTTCTGTTACTGAGCGTACCCGCGAAATTGGTATTCGCAAAGCAGTTGGGGCAACAGCACGAACCATCCGTAACCAGTTTCTGGCCGAAGCCATTGTGATTGCACAAATTGGAGGATTGTTAGGAATTATCGCCGGTATGCTCATCGGAAATATGGTTTCTTATTTTACCGAAAGTGCATTCATTATCCCATGGTTGTGGATTGTTGTGGGATTGACACTCACGTTTATTGTTGCACTCGTTTCCGGAATCATCCCGGCAAATAAAGCTGCCAAACTCGATCCCATTGAGTCGCTGAGGTATGAATAAGAAAGATGTTTTTTCCTGAGAAAATGTAGCAAAAGTTCTACTCCGTCCTGTCCTGAAAAGAATTCATTTTATGATAGCCAACCAGCCTGTCATATTCCGGAACTTTTTCACGGTAGTAAACATAAATATAGTAGTCATTATCGGTTTCCCAATGGTCGCCATCAATTATGGTAATATCGCCTTCCGTTTTTCCTTTTGGGACAACCACGTATAAATAATTGTAATAGCCCTGTTTTAAAAGCAGATCGCCAACATACATATGCTTTTTGGGATCGTATCTCATCTTGCTTTTTTTGTCTAATTTCCAGTCGTTTAAAGCTCCCAGAATATAAATGTCGGCATCTCTTATTTCGCTGTGTTTCAGCGTAAAATCAACCCAGGCATATTCACCTTCTATACTTGTTCGCTGATCCTGGCGGGCTTTAATAAGTTTTTTACCGTTAATATCCTCAATCACCTCGTAAGGTTTACGTGCTTTTGGCTGATCAGGGTAAAGAATAACATTGTATCCATTCTCATCGCTGATAATGCGTCGGATGTACATGCTTTGGTACCAAAAACTTTTCATATCGAAATTCCGAAATTGGTTGCCACCATCAAATACAATACCATCGGGATAATTGTAATCCAATTGGTTCATCATGATCGAAGTGGGTTTTAATCCAGTTTTTATATTGTCCCATCTTCCATTTTGCCTGATACTGACATTAATTCTTTCTTCGGGTTCGGCATTAAAAAGATCCGGTGTGAACAGCCTAAGATCAATTTGCTGCTTCTTTCTTGTGTATAAAAGGTTCTTAGGGTAATAAGGTATTGTTGCTTCAACTCTCACCAATTGTTCAACAACAAAAAGGCGACGTGTGAAAACCACATTTTCGTCCTCTGGAGTATCCACAAAGACTTTTAAAATATAATTGCCAGATAAGCGGATACGCACTTCATCGTTAGGAAAAACCAGGTCGTAATGAATATAAGCAGGAATGGCATTGAAAGAAAATGCATAGTCGATAATATCGCCCTCGTAAAATCCATCTAAGTATTCCATTTGTTCCAGATCGGATGTATTCCAGTTTGCATCACAATGAACCAGCGTGTATTTGAAAAGAAAAGTTTCTTCACTAAAATCATCAAACGAAAGCATTAACCTATCATTGGTTCCCAAGCGGATAACTGGTGGATTTAGCTGATTAGAAATGTGGTGAAGTTGTACTGTTTGAATATTTTTGTCATAAACAGCATCTTCGTTTTTAATGCTTTGAGAAATAATATTGCTTGAAAATAATAAAAGAATGAGTACTATAATATATCTGGGCATTTGATTTGATTTTTTGAAAAAGTGAAAGTAAACTATTTTATTTATTTAGAGTCGTTAAAAATTTAACATTATTTAGAATTAGTTCTAAATGAAAAGCATAATTCTTTAAATTCGCCACCAAAATAACACATGAACAATATTGAATATGTCTACTGTATATTCTATTAAGAAAGGCCTTGATATTAAACTGATTGGTGAGTCAGAAAAAACCATTGTTGACTTAAAAGCCAAAAGGTTCGCTATCAAACCCCCTGACTTTACGGGTTGTTTCCCGAAAATGTTAGTTAAAGAAGGTGATGAAGTAAAAGCAGGCACGCCTTTATTTTTCGATAAATACCGTCCCGAACTTCTTTTCACAGCTCCGGTAAGTGGAAAAGTTGCAATGGTTAACAGGGGAGCAAAACGACGCTTGCTTGAAGTTATCATCGAGTCGGATGGAAAAGAATCCACTGAAGATTTTGGGAAAAGTAACATTGCCGGTTTGAAAAAGGATACCATTATTGAAAAACTCCTGAAAAGCGGTATTTGGCCCATGCTCAGGCAAAGGCCTTATTCGGTAATTGCCAATCCAAAGGACGAACCCAAGGCCATCTTTATTGCAGCCTTTGACACTGCTCCATTGGCACCCGATTTTGATTTGATAGTTGAGGGAAAAAGCAATGCTTTTCAGGCTGGATTAGATGTGCTGTCTAAATTAACCTCTGGAAAATTACACCTTAATATTGATGCAAAGAAAACAGCCTCAAAAGTTTTTCTGGATGCAAAAAATGTTCAGATTAACCAATTCTCAGGACCGCATCCTGCCGGGAATGTAAGTGTACATATCAATCGGATTGACTCTTTGAATAAGGGGGAAGTTATTTGGTACACTGACCCACAAGATGTCATCACCATTGGTAATTTGTTTTTGGAAGGAAAGTATGATTCTAGTCGAATAATTGCGTTGGCAGGTTCCGAAGTTCAAAATCCCAAATACTACAAAACCTTCGTAGGTGCTAGTATTACAAATATGATCAGTGGTAATGTGAGCGATGAAACAAACCGTTATATAAGTGGAAATGTACTGACTGGCGAAAAAATAGAAAAAGATGGTTTCGTAGGGTTTTATGACAATCTGATTACTGTTATCCCCGAGGGGAATTATTACGAATTTTTGGGCTGGGCGCTACCGGGATTTGGAAAGTTCAGTGTCTCAGGAACTTTTCTCTCAAAGTTAATGCCTAATCGCAAATATCGTTTAGATACCAACCTTCATGGTGGTCACCGGGCATTTGTAATGACTGGAAAATATGAAAAAGTTTTTCCTTTTGATATTTATCCGATGGCATTGCTCAAAGCCATTATGGTAGAAGATATTGATTTGATGGAAAACCTTGGTATTTATGAAATTGATGAAGAAGATTTCGCCCTCTGTGAAGTCATCGATACGTCAAAAACACAAATGCAGGAAATCGTCCGAAAGGGCCTCGATTTAATGCGTACTGAAATGAGTTAAATATTAAGAACAATTACATGAAATTCTTAAGAAATATATTAGATAAACAGAAACCCCATTTTGAAAAGGGAGGGAAGTTTGA
>QMPA01000184.1 GCA_003650365.1 Bacteroidota bacterium
AGAATTTGAAGAACCGGTGATTAAAATTGAAGAGAAGAAGTTTTAGGAAAACAGATTCGTTATTTATTCCAGATTTTCCAGGATGCCTCTGCCTGTATTTCTAACATTTGAAGTCCGTTGATTCCCAGTGCTCCGTTTTGTTTGCCCTGTTTCATGAAAAGAGTTTCGGATGGATTGTAAATCAGGTCGTAAAGAATGTGATTTTTACCAAGTAAATCATAAGAAATTGGTGGCGAATTTTGCACCTGCGGAAACATCCCTAAAGGCGTTGTCTGAATAATCAGTTTGTAATCCTCCAAAATTTCTTTGGTGATTTCTGAATAGTTAATCTGCTTTGGATGAACAGGATTTCGACTAATAGAAATAAATTCTATTCCCAATTTGTCAAGAATAAAAGCAACCGCAGCAGCACTCCCACCAGTTCCAAGAATCATTGCTTTGATACCCTTTCGATTTTCAATGAGTGGAAAGAGTGTTTGCTCGAAACCAAAAACATCAGTATTAAATCCTTTTAAAACTGCTTTGCCATTTTTGATTTTAATTTGAATTGTATTTACGGATCCTGTTTGCCTGGCAATTTCATCCAATTCGTTTAAAAATGGCAACACTTCAATTTTAAAGGGAACAGTAACATTCAGACCTTTTAGGTCTGGGTACTTTTTCAACAGTTCCGGGAACTTGGAAATATCATCCAGTTCAAATAATCGATACTCCGCATCCAGTCCCAGCTTTTTGAATTTATCGTCAAAGTATGCCGGCGAGAAAGAATGCGATAGTTTTTTTCCGATGAGGCCGTAGAGTTTGGTCATTTGGTAATTAGTCATTGGTCATTGGTTATTACCCCCTCTGCCTTCGGCATCTCCCCCAAGAGGGGAGAGAATGGGGTTTCCCAAAAGATTTTTCACAACCCCAAACTCTCCCCTTCGGGGAGATGCCCGTAGGGCAGAGGGGTTGTTGCACTTTGAGTATCATTACTATAATTCTCTAATCTAGGGTCTCGCAATCTCAGGCCTCCTCACTCACCATCTCCGCATTCTTTTCCATCCACCAAATGCTTGCTATTCCAATAATCATGATGACAACAGCAATAAAGAATTCAACATTCATCTGTGGGAGAAAATAATCGTAACCAATTACTTTTATCTTGTCTCCAAAAGTTTGTTCAATGGCAGTTTTCCATGGCCAGATTACGCCGAGTGAACCCAAAATAAAACCGGTGAGCAAGGAAATTGTTTGGTCTTTATAGCTTTTGAATACCCATGAAAGCAAATGCGAAAAAGCGATAAGCCCGCCAACGGCACCAATCAGTACCGGAAGTAAAATACCCAGGTCACGATTGTTAATTGCCTCGATGGCTACCAATTGATAATTGCCCATCAGAATAAGCACAAAAGAGCCGGACAGGCCAGGAAGAATCATGGAACAAACAGCCACAACGCCGCACAAAACCAGGTATAAAAAGCTGCTGTTTTCTGAAGCCGGTGTAAGGAAAGTAAACATAAGCGCGATGGCAGTGCCCACCACAAAGTTAATGTAAACAGATGTTCTCCAGCGTTCTACTGTTTTTCCGACAAAATAAACAGATGCCAGGATCAATCCGAAAAAGAAAGACCAAATGTAAACCGGGTAGGACTGGAAAAGGAAATCAAAAATCCTTGCCAATGATACGATGGCAATCACTACACCCGAAAAAAGGGCGATCAGAAAATATAAATCTGTTTCTGATGCAAAAGCTTTCCAGTCACCTTTGAGTAATAAACGCAAAGCTTTCAGGTCGAACGATTTGATGGCGTTTATCAGGCGTTCAAATATCCCTGTAATTAAAGCAATGGTGCCACCCGATACGCCAGGAATAATATTGGCAACTCCAACGGCTGCTCCTTTTATAAAATAGACTATGTACTCTTTCATTGCAATCCTATAACTTTACAGTTGAATTATTCATTTTGATTTATTTCATATTTCGCCCCTACAGGGCTTTCTTTGTCTTATTTATTTTTTCTATAAATATTATGCCTCTCCAAGGCTGCTATTCTTTGCACCATAGGTACTTAATATTTATAGAGAATAGATATTAAAAATACAGTAAAGTGCCGTAGGTACGAGAAATAAAATCCGCGGTCTTTCACCTGAGAATAATATTGTTTCATTCCTTATTTCATCAATTTTTTAATGATACTCAATTTGTTTTTGAAAGGCGCATACCTGATTGGCATATCGAGCCATGTTCCCTTTTTCACCACCGATTTTGCATGAGAGAAAGTCTTGAACGAAAACTTTCCATGGTAAGCTCCCATGCCACTGTGTCCAATACCTCCGAAAGGCAATTTCGGATTGACAATATGCATCAGCGTGTCATTAATAGAAACCCCACCTGCCTGAATATTTTCAAGGACTTTCTTCTGGTTCTTTTTATTGTTTGAAAAAAAGTAAAGCGCAAGTGGCTTCTGCATTCCTTCTCTCCTTTTGATCACTTCATCCAAATCCTTATAAGTCAATACCGGTAGAATGGGCCCAAATATTTCTTGTTGCATTACCGGCATTTCGAAGCTAACATTGTTTAGAATTGCGGGTTGAAAATACCTTGAAGACACATCATATTTTCCTCCCCAATATATTTCAGCTTTTTCGGTCAGGATGGCAAGTCGTTCGACATTTGGCTCGTTAATTATTCTAGGATAATCAGGGCTTTCTTCCGGGTTTTCACCATAAAATGATTTTATTGCACTCACCAGTTCCGGAAGCAATTTATCTTTGACGGATTCATGTACCAATAAATAATCAGGGGCGATACAGGTTTGCCCGGCATTGATCAGTTTTCCCCACACAATTCGTCGGGCAGCCAACTTTACATCGACATCTTTATCAACAATGCAGGGGCTTTTCCCACCCAATTCCAATGTTACCGGAATCAATTTTTTTGCTGCTTCCTGTGCAACTATCCTTCCCACATAAGTGCTTCCCGTGAAAAAAATATGGTCGAAATCAAGCGACAGCAAATGCTTTGAAGTTTCAATTCCACCATTCACCACATGTACATACTTCTTGTCAAAGCAACTATTAATGACTTCTTCCATTACTTTAGCCGTATTCACTGCCAATTCAGAAGGTTTTAATATGACAGTATTCCCGGCAGAAATGGCGCCCACTAATGGTGCAATCAGTAACTGCATGGGGTAGTTCCAGGGTGCAATTATCAGGACCGTTCCTTTTGGCTCATAGATTAAGCTTGCACGTGCAGGAAAATTAGTTATTGGATTGTAAACCCTACGGGGATTAACCCATTTATTTAGATGGCGAAGGTGGTAGCCAATCTCTTCTAAAACAAAGCCAATTTCGGTACTGTAAGCTTCAAATGGGGATTTATTTAAATCATCGAAAAGGGCTTTGCTGATTTCGTTTTCAGATTGCCTGATGGCATCTCTGAGTTTTTTCAGTTGTGTCTTCCTGAAAGCAAATTGCCTGGTTTCTCCTTGAAAAAAAAAGACTTTTTGGAAGTCTAAAATCTGATCAATTTCTTTGCTACTCATCAGCCCGTTTTTTTATCCAATTATTCAGAATGTTTGTAAAAATGGAGCAACTCGACAAAACGTGTTTCGAGGTCAAGTTCTGGCAAAAATTCCAGCAACTCTTCGTATAATTCAAAATTAAGTTTCATGGCTGTTTCCATATAGTAATAGGCTTGCTGCACTTTCCCTTCCTTATAAAGCAATCCGGCCAAACGATACCACAAAGAAGCATTGTCCTTGTTTTCTTTCAGACCCTCCTCAATAATTTCAATAGCGCTTTCCATACCATCTTTCATCGAAATACAAACCGAATAATTAATCCAGGCCTCTATCATCTGAGGGTCGTGCTCAATAATTTCTTTGAACTGTGGTTCAGCTTTATCAAGCCAATTGTTACGCAAGAACACAATGGCCAAATCGTACTTAAATTCGTCATTAAAAGGCATTAGAGCGATAGCATGTTCATAATGTTTGATGGCATTTTTATCATTGCCTTCTTTAACAAATACACGTGCTTTACCAGCCCATGCCTCGGCCAGTTTTTCATCAATCTCCAATGCTTTTTCAAAATAAGATGTGGCCAATTCCAGCTTGTCCATACTTTCGTACGATTCTCCTATATAATAATAGGTAATGGCTTCTGGCAGTTCGAACCTGAAGGTTTCTTTGTAGTAATGAATGGCTTTGCTATAAAGTTCCAGGCCTGAATAGGAATTGGCAATATTAAAATATGCAGCCGAATATTCTTCGTCAATAGCTAATGTAAATTCGTAGGACTCGATAGCCTTTTCATATAATTCCAATGCATTATAGCAAATACCGAGGTTAAACCAGGCAACTTTTGAATAGGGATTTTTATCAAGAAAATCATTCAGAAAATCCACACCTTTCTCTTCATTATCAGTAATCTCATAGAAAAAAGATATTTCGTGGATCAGATTCTCAGAATCCGGATTTAGTTCCAACGCCTTTTTCAGGTATTTAATGGCATTTGAATAGTCATTCAAATTTTCATATTCAAAGGCAATATTGGAATAAATCTCTTCCGGAATGTCAACATAAGGAATCGATTTTTCGTACTCCTGAATGGCCAACTCATGCTTGTTCATTAAACTATAAATCTCTGCTTTCGTAATATAAACCTCTTCATTGGCCACCTCTATCAATTCAATCTGGTTTAACAGTTCAAGTGCTTCATAATAGGTCTTCTGATAAGCCAATAAGCGGGCTTTCCTAATCTGAAAAGAAGAGGCTGATGGAAAAAGCTGAAGCGCAGTTTCGATAGCTTTCCCTGCTTCTTCAGCATCCTGTTTCTCAAAATAATAATCGATAATTACTTCAAGCTCATCCGCATCGAAGTAAATAGGCAGTCCATCTTTGCGCATAGACGCATATCGATTTACCAGGTCGTTCACCTGGTTTTCGTCCATCATTTCAAAATCTTCACTCATTCAATATCGCACTGTTAGTCGCTGCAAAAATAACAATACTGCTTGAACTAAAATTCAAAACTCAAAACTCAAAACACAAAATTAATCTCTTATTTATTATTGCTCATAATCCCTACTTTTGCTCCAAAAACAGATTATGACCTTAATCAAATCTATTTCCGGAATCAGGGGGACCATAGGGGGCACTACCGGCGACAACCTGACACCCATTGATGTGGTAAAATTTACTGCGTCTTTTGCCAGTATTATTCAAAGCACAAGCCCAAAGAAACGCCTTCAATTTGTAGTTGGACGTGATGCCCGTATTTCGGGAGAGATGGTGGAACAATTGGTGAATGCAACCCTAAGGGGAATGGGAATCGATGTGATAAATACCGGTCTGTCAACTACGCCGACCGTTGAAATGGCGGTTATTGAAACGAAGTCGGACGGGGGGATTATCCTTACTGCAAGTCACAATCCAAAACAATGGAATGCATTGAAATTGTTAAATGGAAAAGGCGAATTCATTTCAGCAGCAGAAGGCGAACAAGTACTTGAACTTGCTGAAAACGAAAATTTTAAATTTGCAGAAGTAGATGAATTGGGGTCAATAGTGAATAACGATACTTTCATTGCAAAACATATCGAAAAAATTCTTGAATTGGATCTGGTAGACAAAGACCTGATTGCGGCTGCCAACTTTAAAGTGGCTGTTGATGCTGTAAATTCGACAGGCGGAATTTCCATCCCTCCCCTATTGAAAGCATTGGGCGTAAAAGAAGTCGTCGAACTGTTTTGCGAACCCACTGGTGAGTTCCCACACAATCCGGAACCTTTGCCTGAAAACCTTACTGAGATTTCCAGAGTTGTGAAAGAAAGCAAATCTGACCTTGGCTTTGTTGTTGACCCCGATGTTGACCGACTGGCAATAGTTATGGAAAATGGCGAAATGTTTGGTGAAGAATACACTTTGGTTGCTGTTGCCGATTATATTTTGGAAAACAAGAAAGGCAATACGGCTTCCAATCTCTCCTCAACAAAAGCTTTGCGGGATGTTACTGAAAAAACAGGTGGCGATTATTTTGCTTCTGCCGTAGGCGAAGTCAATGTGGTTGCAAAAATGAAAGAAGTAAATGCCGTGATTGGTGGCGAAGGTAATGGGGGAATTATTTACCCAGAGTTACATTATGGTCGCGATGCATTAGTAGGCATTGCCCTGTTTTTAACCCTTCTGGCCAAAAAGGAAATGAAAGTCAGTGAGTTGAGAAAAACTTATCCTGACTATTTCATTTCAAAAAACAAAGCTCAATTGGATGAAAGCACCGACATCCAACAGCTTTTTGAAAAGGTCAAGACTCATTTCAGCAATTACCAAATACTAACTATTGACGGGGTAAAGATTGAGTTTCCTGACGGATGGGTACATTTGAGGCCATCAAATACCGAGCCTATTTTGCGTATTTATGCCGAAAGTACGAGCATGGAAAAAGCCAATGGCTATGCGCAAGCGGTTATTGATTTGATCAAATAATTACAATACATAGCTGCTTACAATCATTAATCTCAGAAGTTTAGTTTATGGATTTAGGGTTTGAGGATTAAGTTACAAACTTAATCCAGGGCTTCTAGAGGCTCTTCTTAATTCAGGGCTTCTTTTCAACTCAATTCTTTTTATCGATAGTTCCAGTAATATTAACTGTTTCTTCGTTGTAGAACCCAATAGTAATTATACTAAAAGTGCCTTTAAGAATGAGTTCATCTGCTTCTGTTATCGTCAGCGTTCCTGACTGCACTTTATAAAACTCGTTTTCGTTACCATGAATAATCAATTCGGCAAAACCATGACTCTCGGGACCGATGTTATATGTTCCCGGACCGCTATATCCCCATAAATTAATAGCGAAAGCATATTCTATTTCTCCTTCCTGTCTGGCTACGATGTCTATTCCATCAACTCCTTTAAACTCATAATTTACCAGGACATCAAAACAAAAATCTTCAGCAAAGTAACCAGAAGTAGTGGCAGCAATAATACCATTACAATTAGGATTTACTGGTTCACTATTGTTACACTCCGAACTCATTAAGGTAATAAGACTTAATGCAAGGCCTATAAAAAAAACAATTCTTTTCACTTTCATGGTTTTGGTTGTTTGGTTAATAATGTGATAAAAGTAGATTATTTCTGATTTTCAATTCTCGCCTTCAATAAAAAATACTGATTCTAAATTGACGAGAGTTATCCAATCAAGTTCGTCCTCCGAAAAACAGGACAAGGCCTCCTTACAAAATTGTTAATAAGCAGTATTTTATTAACATCATTCTGTGGTATTTAGTTTTTAGCTAAATTCGTTTCGTAGAAAATCTAAATCTGCTTTCCATGGTAACGAAAAGGAAAAAAAGAAAAAAATTCAAAACGGTAAGCTTCAAATTGTCCCCACGGCAAATGAGATCGTTAAAGAACTATTGCGAAGCAAGGGACACTACCCCAACCAAGTTTATTAAAAAAATG
>QMPA01000185.1 GCA_003650365.1 Bacteroidota bacterium
CATGATTTTGAAGAAGATGCAGTAGTGCAATTCGCAGTCAAACTGAATGAGGCGGCGGGGACTTTTATTTATTGCGAGAATGAGAAAGCTGTTATTGACAATATGCAGTTCCTTGTGGAACAACAAAAATGGACTGAGCTGTTTGCAATTGATGAAACTGTTTTAAGCTTATTGAGAAATGGTAATTTCAATCTGACAAGTAAGCAGGAAAAATTCAATGACTTAAAAGTTGGAATTACCCGTTGCGATTATTTGATTGCCCGTTTTGGAAGTGTCATGGTTTCTTCGGCCCTTTTGTCCGGAAGACGCATGTTCGTATATCCAGAAACCCATGTTGTTATTGCGAAAGCATCACAGGTTGTTTCCGAACTGAAAGATGCACTGAAGGGAATGAAGCAGAAATATGCCGGAAAATTTCCATCACAAATCACGGTAATCACTGGTCCCAGTCGTACGGCAGATATTGAAAAAACACTGGTAATGGGCGCCCATGGGCCGAAAGAGCTTTATGTTTTCATGATAGACGACCTCTAATTTTTTAGCGCATCTCCAAAGGAGTCCAGTGGACAAATTAAAATATAGCCCGTTATTTCAAATACCAAAAACCGTTCCTGACAATTTTGTAAATTTGCATCTTTAGCAAACCAATTTGATTTCTTTTGAAAGAAATATACATACGCACGCTTACCGGTATTTTTTTCATTGTGGCTGTAATCGGTTCTATATTGGTGCATCCGCTGGTATTTTTTATTGTTTTTTCAGCCTTCACTTATATTGGCCTTTCTGAGTTTCTTAAATTATCATCGGTGAAAGATAGCCCCGGAAAAAATGTGGGCTACTTTGTTTCCGGTATGTTGATTTATTTTCTGACTGCCCTGATGGGATTGGGTTACATCGATCTGCAATTTGCATATTTCTTACTCCTTATTTTCTTTCTCGTTTTTGTATTTGAATTGTTTAGAAAGAAAAATGCATCCCGTGAAAGAATCGGGGCCTGGTTTACCGGATTTATCTATGTCGCTATTCCCTTTGGCCTCATGAACAGTCTGTTTATCACAGCTAATGTAGATGGCTTCCGTACCGATATCCTTATTGGTCTATTCATTATTATTTGGTCAAGTGATGTTTTTGCTTATTTGGTGGGCTCGTGGATTGGAAAACATAAATTATTCGAACGGATTTCTCCGAAAAAATCATGGGAAGGAAGTATTGGGGGCTTCGTTTTCGCATTGTTAGCTGCCTATATCTTATCATTAATATTTCACCAACTAACTTTAGTTGAATGGCTTATTTTTGCTGCAATTGTTGTTGTTTTCGGTGCATTGGGCGATTTAATCGAATCCATGTTTAAACGCTTGGCAGGTGTAAAAGATTCCGGAAACATACTTCCCGGGCATGGCGGTGTGCTCGATCGTTTCGATGCCGTACTTTTTGCAACACCATTCGTGTTTGTTTACGTTAATCTGATTAGCTCATGAAACTCCATAAAGAAGGTTATAAAATAATCATCGTAACTTTTGCAACTGTTGTGCTGATTGCTGCGGGGATTGACTTTTTCATTCCATTTCCGATTTTAAGATATGTTCTTTATTTTGGTTTGTTTATACATATGGCCTGGACGCTGCGGTTTTTTCGCGTACCCAAGCGGGAGATCAATTATGGTGATAATCACATTTTGGCTTCCGCCGATGGCGAAGTTGTAGCCATCGAAGAAGTTCATGAGTATGAATATTTTAAGGATCAACGTATTTTGGTTTCGGTTTTTATGTCGGCTTTCAACGTTCATGTGAATTGGTATCCAATTGATGGGAAAGTAGTGTACACCAAATACCATCCTGGAAAATATTTGCTTGCCAAGCATCCGAAATCGTCTTTGCACAACGAAAGAAACAGTATTGTTGTCGAAAAATCGCCGGCCAAGGCAGTACTGGCACGACAAATTGCAGGTATCATGGCAAGGCGGATTATCAGTTACGCCAAAGTTGGTGGCAAAGCCAAGCAAGGCGAAGAATTTGGAATCATTCGTTTTGGTTCCCGGGTTGATTTCTTCCTTCCTCTTGATGCAAAAATTAACGTAAAAATGGGCCAGCAGGTTCGGGCACAAAAAACGGTTATTGCTGAATTTGGGTGATTCAATGAGTTAGTCAGGGTTTGACTCAAAGTCAAGTCCTGACTAGTCAAACTCCGCTTTAAGCGTCCACGCTTAAAGCACAGGATTTAACTTGGTGTAATTGTACCCAATCCATATGGATTCACATAAATCTATTTCAAGCGTAGACGCTTGAAACGGACTTTCCCTACAAAAACCCCTTCAACTCTGCCAAATCACGAATAGTAAAAGTACTCCCATTTTGCTGATATTTCTGTTCCGGGTCAAACAGCACTTGATCTATTCCCACGTTTTTTGCGCCTACAATATCTACTTCAAAATCGTCGCCGATCATCAAGCTATTGTCAATGTCAGCGTCGGCTTTTTTCAGGGCAAAGTAAAAAATGGCTGGATTGGGTTTCTTCACACCAGCTTCTTCGGAAGTAATTACAGTTCGAAAATATTCACCTAATCCCGAAACGCGCAATTTGGTTTCCTGAACTTCACTAAATCCGTTCGTAATGAGATGGAGTGTATATCTGGGGGACAAATAATTCAAAACGGAAATGGCATTGGGAAAAAGATTCACTTTCCTCGGACTAATTTCAAGGTAGTCCTTGCCTAAATCAGCGGCCAGTTTTTCGTCTTCAATATCAAAATCCTGCAAGGTTAAAAAGTAACGTAAATTGCTCAGTACCTTTTTCTCAATCCGGCCATGACGGTATTCTTCCCACAAAATATTATTGTGATGCGTATAAACCCTGTGAAAATCTTCAACTGTTTTAATTCCACGTTCCAGTAGTTTGTATTTATTGTAAATATCTTCAAAAGTTTCTGCCGCACTTTTATCAAAATCCCATAAAGTACGGTCGAGGTCGAAAAAAAGGTGACGGTATTTTTTTTGCATAATGGGATATATGTTTTTAGGTCCTGCAAAACTAGGATATATTGAGAATTAATACGCTTGTTTCAACAATTATTGGAGGGGAAGATATGCTTATTTCGTAAACTATGTGAAGCTATTTCAGGACAAGACACATTTTCCCTTATTCCCCCTATTTCCCTATTCCCCTATTCCCCTATTTCCTTATTCCCCTATTCCCTTATTCCCTCACATTTCCACCATTCCCCTCCCACCTTTTCAGTTTTCTGTTCTCCACCATACCAGATAAAATATAAGTAATAATGTATTACCTTTGCAGCCCGACTAAAACCACCTTCCATGAAAAAATTATACTTTGTTGGCATATTAATGCTAACGATTTTTTTTATAGGCTCTTCACAAAAAGCGATTGCCCAGTTTGATTTTGTTATTGAAGTTTGTGCAGATAGCCAGGCAGTTGTTGACTTGGTTGACACTGTTTTTCTGGCGGGTGTAAACCCTCAATCCATTGCTAATATTACCTTTTATGGCGATCCCCTTTCAGTTGGTTATTTTAAAGGGGGATACTTCCTGGGCTTTAAAAGGCCTCAGGGAATTATTATGACAAACGGTAAATCAGAATTTGCAGACAATACAAATGTGTGTAATTCTGCGCAAAATGCAAGTTATAACAACAATGGTGTAGAAAATGATTCAGATTTAGAAGACATTTCAAATACTTCTGCCCATGATGGTTGTATTATTGAATTTGATTTCAAGCCTACTGCCGATACGGTTCGTTTTAATTATGTATTTGCTTCTGAAGAATACCATGATTATGTGGGAGGAAGCGTAAATGATATGTTTGGTTTTTTTCTTAGCGGACCGGGAATTAGTGGTCCCTATCTAAACGATGCCGACAATATTGCACTCATTCCGGGAACGAGCACAGCAGTATCTATCAACACAGTTAATTTTGGCTCGGGAGGGGTAACCTGTACAGGCAAACCCACCGGTTGTAAAAACTGCGAATGGTTTAAGGACAACAGCCAAAATAGCGATCCTGCCTTCACTAAATTTGTTTACGATGCTTTGACCAAGTCTATCGCGGCAAAATCGGGTATGCAACAGTGCGAATGGTATCATATTAAACTTGCCATTGGTGATGGTGGGGATGCCATTTACGATTCGGGTGTACTTTTAGAAGGTGGAAGTTTTAATGCGGGAAATATTTCGGCGGTTACAGAATATTCGCATCCAACTGTAGATTCTTTACTTTACGAAAGTTGCAACAACCATGAAGCGGTGCTGTATTTCGAGATTGAAGAGCCCATGGGCTTTCCTTATATTATCCCTTTTAAAATAGAAGGAACTGCTGAAAGAAATGTGGATTATGTGTTAATTACAACACAACCCGGCGACACCATTATGATTGAACCCGGCGAGACCTATGATTCAGTTATTATCAGACCTTACTATAACGCTGATATTGAAGTTCGAGAAGATGTTCAGGTTATTTTCAATTCGGTGATGTGCAGTATGTTTGCTATTCCCGACACTGCCTTTGTTTTTATCGAAGATTTACCTGAAATGAGTGATACCAGTTTAAATTTTCCGGTTTATTGTGAGGATACAGTACTACTTAGTTTTGAATCTGTTCTGGGAGGCGTACGGCCATATAGTTATAATTGGTACAATGAATCGCCGCCACTGTTTACGCCAGAAATTGAATACATTCCATCGGGTTATGATTATTATATTGTACCTGTTGTAATTAACGATACTTGTGGACAACAGGTTTCTGATACTGCTTTTGTGATTGTTCCTGAATTGGTGGCCAATGCCGGTCTCGACCAGAGTTTGTGTAATGATCCTGATGCCCAATTGGATGGATCATCACCTGGGGCACAATCTTTTTGGTGGTCAGCAACTCCGCTTGATGGCTCTTTAACAGGACAAGAAACTATTCCAAACCCTGTGGTTAGCCCAACTGTTACAACCATGTACGAAATGGAAGTTACAGACAATTGTACTCACTTGGATACGGATACAGCTTATGTATTTTTGGGTGAAGCTGTTGCCGTTGCCAGCCCTGACACAGCTATGTGCTTCAGTGACAGTGTAAGCCTTTCTTGCAATTTGGAAGAATCTTATCTCTGGACGGCTGTTCCTGCTGATCCGGGATTAGTAGGACAACAAGACCAACAAACCATTAGGGTTGCACCAGCTACTACGACTACCTATACAATTGAAGTTACCAACGATTGTGGTTATTCGGCTGATGATGATGTTGAAGTAACTGTATTTGTGTTGCCCGCTGCTGATGCTGGCCCGAATGATGAAGTTTGCTTCAATCAATCCTACAACTTACAAGCCAGTGGTGGAACAAGCTATTTTTGGACTTCCAATCCGGTTGATCCAAGCCTTGTCGGACAAGAAACACTTGAAAATCCAATAGTAACACCTGATACGCAAACAGATTACATTTATACTGTTACAGTAACCAATGCCAACAGTTGTACCGAAGTCGATTCAATGGTGCTACAAGTGAGTCCGGTACCTGATTTAAGCCTGTCAGTCGATAACGAAACAATTTGTTATGGTGATCCCGTGACGATTTCTATAATTGGTAATGCAGACTATAGCTGGACTGCTGACCCTGCCGATGCCAGTCTGGCCGGACAAGAAAGCAATCAGGTAATTACGGTAACTCCACTCGAAACAACTACTTACACACTGGTTGGTGTTGTATCAGGATTTAGTTGTCCGGCAACAGAAACCCAAACAATTGTAGTTACACCGGAGTTGTTCTCTACCTTTGCAATGCAGGATAGTGAGGTGTGTCAGGGTGCGCCATTTGAAGTAAATTATACAGGAAATGCATCACCTTCCGCTGATTACGTCTGGGACTTTGGTGGAGCAACCATCAATAGTGGAAGCGGTCCTGGTCCATGGGACATTGCCTGGGATACGGAAGGAAATAAAACCATTACGCTTACTGTTACAGAGAGCAATTGCCCAAGTAACGAAACAGCCAATACCCTTACAGTACTTCAATCGCCTATTACGGCTTTTGATGCAAATCCAACCGAGGCATGTGTTCCTTTTGATGTTGATTTTACAAATAATACGACCAACCAAAGTAGTCAGGTAACTTATCTGTGGGATTTTGGAAATGGAGAAACAAGTACAGTCGAATCACCAACTTATTCCTACACAGAACATGGTGCTTACAATGTGTCGCTTACCGTCACCAACGATCAAAAGTGCTCAGATATCGCCACCGTAGCGAATTTGATAAAAGCCAACGAAACACCAACAGCACAGTTTGTAGCCGATCCACCTGAAGCCATACTTGAAAATGCAACTATCGACTTTAGTAACAATTCTGTGAGCAGTGAAAGCTTGGTTTACAATTGGAATTTTGACGATGGAAGCAATTCTAGTGATAAAGATCCAATACACACATACACAGCAACAGGTGTTTACCTTGTCAATTTACTTGCGACTTCTCCAAATGGTTGTGAAAGTGAAACCACCAACGAGGTAATTATACATCCTGATTTTGCAGTTTATGCACCTTCAGCCTTTACGCCAAATGGTGATGGTATGAATGATGTGTTTGAAGTAAAAGGAGTTGGAATCAAGACCTATAATTTGCAAGTGTATTCACGCTGGGGTGAATTAATGTATGAATCGAATTCCCTGGAAGACGAATGGAATGGTGATTATAAAGGTACATTGGCACCTTCGGGCACTTACGCCTACACCATAAGTTATACCAGTATGCTCGATGCAGATTTCAAATTGCAGGGTACGGTGACTGTGATGTATTAGGGGTGAGCAGTTGTCAGTTGGTAGTTGTCCCCTCTGGTCTTAGCGTTGGCTTGTGCGATAGATGACTTAGACCTTCTCCTTTCTCACGAAGAAAATATTTAGCACAATTTATTTTTTCTCAACCTGCTAAGAGCAAAGTCCACTTAGCAGCTTTGTTCCCTCAACTTGGCTCAAGTCTTGGCGTGGCTTGTGTGTGGGCTGACTTGGGTCTTGAAAACCACTCGGCAGTCAAAACCAGTTGGCAGTAAAAAGCAGTCGGCAGTCGCAATAAATAATCAATAAACCAAAGCCAAATTCCCTAACTTTGCTTTTTCTAAAAACCAAATTAAATGTCAAAAATCAGGGTAGCCATTAATGGCTTTGGGCGTATCGGAAGAGTAACTTTCCGCAAGATTCTTGAAAACGACAATATGGAGGTGGTGGCTGTAAACGACATTACCGATTCGGCCAATCTGGCCCATTTACTAAAATACGATTCAGTACAGGGGCAATTCAAAGGTGAAGTGGAACACAACGGTGGATTTATCCTTGTGAACGGAAAAAAAGTATTGGTATTTCAAGAAGCAAATCCTGCGAAACTTCCCTGGGCTTCATTAAAAATTGATGTAGTAATTGAATCGACCGGGCAGTTTGTAGAA
>QMPA01000186.1 GCA_003650365.1 Bacteroidota bacterium
CCGGTTGACTTACCCATTTTACTTTCTAAATAGGTTGTTTCAGACTTGTTAAGGCTTTGTAAAACAAATCTTCTGAAACTGACATTCATGAAATTTATCCTGTTACATTTTTTAACGAGGAGACCTTTTTTTAATAAGCTAATAATAGAAACTTCGTTTTTAGGGTTAATTATTAGGTCAGCAGCAGTATCATATAGTACATATTTTTCCTCAATGCTACAGGAGTTCAAAAGATCGGTATAGTATCTTTCGGCGAGTTGCGTTATTCTTCTCAATACCCTTTCTTCTTTGTTCTCACAGTTAATGGGCTGGCAATGATTTGTGTAATAGTTAGTCATTGCAGGTTTTAATTGTTCCAAGTAATCGCTGGCAGATAACTCTTCCTTAATGAGTTCTTTAGCTTCCATAGTGCTTTGTGTAGAGCCACAATAACTTTCCTCATTAATATAGGAGTGTTTATAACTAATGGGTTGTTTGATAATTTCCATCTTACTTAGTAGATTCTCAAAATCACCCTTTGTTTTTATCAGTTTATCTGCATCTTTTTTGGCAGCTATTTTTTGATCTATTAAGTTATCATAATACTTTAGAATAGTTTCCTCACTTGATTGGGAAAGTGCAATTATTATAATGCCGTCCCGATTATCATATTGCTGGATTATGCTCATTCTGTTAAGAAAATTATCAGAATCATGATAATTCCAGTCAAAATGATCAAGTACAATAATCAAAGAGTTATTGGGTCTGCTATTATTCTCCCCCTTTGTTTGAGATGTTTTGTTATTGATGAATTTTTTTAATTCTGTTTCAATTAGTTGGGTGGACTCATTCACTTCACCTTCATCCCTCCAGTTTAAATAATAATAACCGTCTTCAGAACTCAACTTTTTACTAAAACCATTTGTTTCATCAATAATTGATAGTCGTGTAATCATTAAATTATTTCCTGTAAAAAGATAATGACTAACTCGTTCAGAAAATAACTGATGTGAATAGCCTTCAACCACATCAAGGCAAAATACTTTTCGAACACCATATTTAATAATGAAATAGAAGACAAGAAGTATTAATACTATAATACTGAAAAATAGGATATTAAATACTACTAAATGAATAGACCATTTTCCGTCTGTGTGAAATGGTAAATAGAATTGCAATTCGTGTACCGTGGTTTTAATACTCCGATTAAGTAACTTCTTATATAGTGGGTCTTCGGTCAGGCTGGTGTACCTCATTACTATAGAATCATTTTCTTTATGCCAACTCATTCCCGATTCTTTTTGACGGTTGAAAATCACGTATTTATTTTCAATAATCTCGCGATCATAAAATGGACGGAAATAACAAACCAGAGTGTCCCAAATGTTATTTTTATCCCCTTCTATCGAACCTGATGTCATTTCTGAGAAGTCTGTATTATCTAGAAATTTAGTATAAATCCCAAGCTCTTTTCGTTGTTCGAGAACTGATTTTATAGAGCTAGACGAGTATGTCGGATCAATCTTTTTGTAATATTTATTGATGTCAATATTTCTTTTTTCACGCTGGCGCATCAAATCTATCTGATTATGCTTTGTTCGAATTTCCAATTCGGTATTATGTGCCACTTTGAAAAATGTTAAGGTTGGTAGTAATCCCAGGATTATCAATAGTGTAAGAAGAAATTTTGTGTAGTTGTTAATATAATTGCCGCTATGAAAATAGGCTTGAGTATTTAAATGCCTGTGATAAACAATGTGACAAACAAATAGCGTTAAAACTATTATCAATTGAAAAACTATTATCTGAATAGATTCGATGCCATTTAATAAATTATAACTTATAATATTGATAAAAATTAAAAGTGCTAAGTTGACGTATGTGAACAGCTGTCTAGTTGTTTTCTTTTCTGGAGTTTTGTTCAGCATCCAGTACATATAGGTAAATAAACAAACAACTAAGGTAAATACAGCAAATACTGCCATCACATTATTTAGCCAGAAAATAAACAGTGGTATGATTAGAATAAATAGGATGATGTTTACTGTCAGAAGGTATTTATAAGTTGAATTATGATGTCTTAATGGTCGCGAAAGCCTCATTATTATATTTTTGGCCACTGTCCAATCAGCGTTTTTTCCTTCAATAATCAATAAGGCAGACAACTGAATAAAGAGCATTAAAAACAGTGAGCCAAGTAAAAGCATGGTGATTGTAGTAGTTTGCGCCTGAAATGAATTATCGGTTTTTTTATTGTAAAAAGTAACGAGGTAAAGCGGAAGTTCTCCAATGGGTTTTATATAAATTCTGTAGGGTTTGTTATAATAATCAACATTAATGGCCTTTGAAGTTTTTCTGTAAAGGGCAGCTTCTAAATACTTATTTTCATTGCATTCATCAATTAGATTTTCATTCAAATTGCGATTTTTATCGGAGTGAAACCAAACTTTTCCGAAATTATCAATGATGCAGAAACTATAGTTTATTGGGATAATCGGGTCGATAACTGAGTGGAATTTTGCCGACAAGGCAATTGTTGGGAAAATACTACTATCACTGCTTGTTGATAAGGCAGCTTTAATAGTTCCTGAACTCACAGAAACAATAGATTCTATGCGGAATTTTACTGTATTATTTTCTCTTGTAAAATACCATTCATCTTTCTTGTTAATATAATCACGCTTACTTAAATCGGAGGGATTGCCAATGTCTTTTTTAACAGTAAGGCCCTTTTTTTGCACACCAGACTTATCTACCCAAAAATAATAGTCGGCATATGGGTAATCATTGGGATATAAGGTATTACTATTGTCAAGGATATTCTCGCCCAAGTTAAATTTAATTGTGTCTTGGGGGCGATAGTAAATGTCAAATGCCTTGAGTTGGTCCAAAGAATTCTCAATCTCACATATAAAATTTGTGTTAATTTCTGTAGATAAAACTTTTAGCTTATTGTCGATTTCTGTTCTGTGAGAATAATTTTCAATAACAAAAAATACAGAAAGTGTGATTAAAGCACCACCCAAAAGAGTTGATGTTGCAAAATTTATTATCGTGCCGGTAGTCAGTTGCTCGGTCTTTGATAACACTTTGAGTTTAATAATAGGCATGCCCAAAATAATTAAAACCAGTAGCATCGATAGAAGAATAATAATCCCCGGTGCAATACTCAGGCGTGCTGCATTGTATTTGGATTTTTCAATTAGCCCCACGATATACCAATGTTGCTTATTTGCTTTTATGGGTTTTAGAAAAGCTTTGTATTCAATGTTTGAGATGGTCAGGTCAAAAGCCTTTCCTGAGAAAATAAAATCTTCCTGGCTATTAGTTTCTGTTGCGAATAATGAAGAATTTTTATTTTCATCACCTTCTTTTGCTAATGATGAATGAATGATATCGTTAAAAGCGGCTGAATTGCTAAGCTGAATATCTTGTCCCAGCGAATTATAAATAACAGTTGAACTATCTATTAATATCAGTTCATCAAATATATCTTCCCTGACCAATCCTTGCATTAGTGTCTTGTACGAAACTTTAAATGCAATTGTGTCCCCCCGTGAAGGTGTGTGGATAACATAATTATTTTTTTTTAAATTTTTAAAATAATTGTGCGAGCCAATATCTGAAGTGTCAGATTCTGTTACTTTTATTAATGATTTATTAAAATCTGCTGGTGATGACTTATTAATATCTGCACCAATAGTATCGAACAGATTTTTTACGTTACTGTCATAGACTTTCAGCTTAGTATCGATATTAGCTCCAATCTGATTTAGCACCCGAAAATCCGAAGAAATGATTCGGCTCTCCTTCTCAGCAACATAAACTTTTAAATAGAATAAATATCCGAATCCAAGAAGGAGAATGGTGCTAAAAACAATCCAGAAATTAGTGCCAAATTTGATTTGTTTGATATTCATAAGTAGAGTAATTAGAGTGTGAAATAGATATATTTCAAGTACTTATTTAACAAAAATAGTCAAAATATTTTAGTCTGGAAAATAGTATTGCCTCAGTTTGTCTTAAATTTATGTAGTATGACTTCTGGTTTTGAAACGCCAATTGCGCCATTTCTATACCATTATAAATTTTTAAGATTAGCCGGATAATCGAATATATGGGTATTTGAACCATCGAATTTTACTACTTTTGAGGCCAATTTCCACCCGGTGAAAAACATGAAAAAAATATTGGTTTCCCTCATTCTTCTGCTGTTGATTATCGCACTGATTTTTGGCCTAGACAGTTGGAGGGAGCAAGAGCAAAGGCAGTTGCCGGGTGCTAATGAGCAGTACTATAAAATCGTATCCCTTCAATTGCCCGACACCCTTTCATTTGCCGGTGAACAAGTGCCATTGGAAATGTTTTATGTTCGTGAATCTCTCGACCGGGAATTGTCTGTAAATACCTATTGGCATTCTTCCACATTGACTTTAATAAAGCGTTCGTATCGCTGGTTTCCGATGATTGATAGCGTATTACAAATAAATGGGATTCCCCCTGATTTCAGGTATTTAGCTGTTATCGAAAGTGGATTGGCCAATGTAATTTCTCCTGCTAATGCAGTTGGTTTTTGGCAGTTTTTAAAAGGAACGGCAAAGGATTATGGACTGGAAGTAAGCAAAGATGTTGATGAGCGCTACCACCGGCTAAAATCAACACAGGCTGCTTGTGATTATTTTCAGGACAGCTATGAGGAATTCGGTAATTGGGCATTGGTGGCAGCAGCTTATAATGCTGGAAAAAATGGAATTAGTAGGCGAATGGAAAAGCAAAAAGCATCATCCTATTACGATCTGCTTTTATCTGATGAAACAGGCCGTTATGTTTACAGGATTCTTGCCATGAAACTCATCTTTGAATCGCCTGAATCCTATGGTTTTTATATTGATGAAAATGAAGTTTACCTTCCCATTCCTACACATTCGGTAATTGTAAATGACGAAGTAAAAAGCTGGGCCGACTTTGCTGATGATTATGGACTGAGTTATAAATTATTGAAATATTTTAACCCCTGGTTGCGTCAGAGTAGTTTGCGCAATCGAAAGAAGAAAACCTACTTTATTCAAATTCCCAATCCTCCCTACGACCTGACTCACGAAGAAATTGTTTTAATGAAAAATGGGATTAATGTGAAGTGAAAAGGTTTTGGGTAATATGGGAAATAAGGGTATAAAGGGAATATGGGAAATAGGGGGAATAAGGAATAGGGAAAAAGGGCTATAGAGGAAATAGGGGTGCAGGAAAAACCGGAAAAGTTGAAATTAAAATTCACAATGCAATTCATTAAATAATATGATCACTAACTCAGTATGCTTCATAAAATACCCCCTATACCCGTATATCCCTTATTCCCTATGCCCCTTATTTCCACATACCAATAAACACTAAACCAAAATAACACCGTCCAGTTTATGGAAAGCAACTATCTAGAAGTCCTCGGTGCCCGCATCCACAATTTGCGGGATATTGACGTAACGATTCCACGCAATAAATTGGTGGTGGTTACCGGATTGAGTGGAAGCGGAAAATCTTCTTTGGCTTTCGACACCATTTATGCAGAAGGTCAACGTCGTTATATGGAGACTTTGTCGGCCTATGCCCGGCAGTTTATCGGCAATATGGAACGTCCTGACGTGGACAAAATCAATGGATTAAGCCCTGTGGTTGCTATCGAACAAAAATCGGTAAACCGTAACCCACGATCCACGGTAGGAACAATTACGGAAGTCTATGATTTCCTGCGCCTGTTATTTGCCCGTGCTTCTGAAGCTTTTTCTTCCAGCAGTGGCGAACTCATGGTACAATATACTGAAGAGCAAATTACCGCTTTGGTTATCCGTGAATTTGAAGGGAAGAAAATTGCCGTCCTGGCACCCTTGGTAAAAGGGAGAAAAGGACATTACCGCGAGCTTTTTGAGCAGGTTCGCCAGCAGGGCTTTTTGAAAGTCAGGGTCGATGGCGAAATTAGGGAAATCGCTTTCGGGATGCAATTAGACCGCTATAAAGTACATGATGTTGAAGTAGTTGTGGATAGGATAAAGGTCAATGTCAAAGACAAAACTCGCATTGGAAAAACCATCACAACAGCAATGAAATATGGAAAAGGTGTAATCATGATTGCTGACGAAGTGGGTGAAAGTGTGCGCCATTTCAGTAAAAAACTGATGTGTCCTACTAGTGGTATTTCCTATGATGAGCCGGAACCTAATACTTTTTCATTCAATTCACCCTACGGAGCTTGTCCAAAATGTAACGGCTTGGGGATAGTAAACGAAATCGATCTGGATAAAATAATGCCCGACAAAAACATGTCGATAAAACGGGGAGGAATCAAGCCTTTGGGCGAGTTCAAAAACAATTGGATTTTTAACCAAATGGAAGCCATTGGATTGAAATATGGTTTCGAATTGACAACACCCATCAGTAAAATCCCTGAAAAAGCCATTGAAGCCATTCTTCATGGAAGCAACGAAACCATCGAAGTAAAAAAGGAATACCTCGGTATTATCTCTTCTTATGCCCTTACTTTTGAAGGTGTGATTAATTATATCGAGAACTACAACAATAGCAATGCCTCACAAAGTTCGCGCAAGTGGGCAGAGGGATTCATGAATAAACATACTTGTCCCGAATGCGAAGGTAGCCGATTAAAAAAGGAAGCACTTCAGTTTAAGATTGCAGGCAAGAATATTTCTGAACTGGCCACGATGGACCTTTCCAATCTGAAAATCTGGTTGGAAACAGTAGAAGAAAAAATGAATGAAACCCAGAAAAAAATTGGTAGGGAAGTATTGCGTGAAATTCGTACCCGTTTGGATTTTCTGTTGGAAGTCGGTATCGAATACCTCAATCTGAACCGTCCGGCACGAAGCCTTTCAGGAGGAGAGTCGCAACGCATCAGGCTGGCCACCCAAATTGGTTCGCAACTGACAGGCGTATTGTATATTCTGGATGAACCCAGCATCGGCCTGCACCAACGCGATAACCATAAATTGATTGAAGCTTTGAGGGATTTGCGTGATATTGGTAATTCGGTGGTGGTCGTTGAACACGACAAAGACACCATACTGTCGGCTGATTATGTTGTGGATATTGGCCCGGGTGCGGGAAGGCATGGTGGTGAGATTGTTGCTGCAGGAACTCCCGAAGAAATCATGAAGGCAAATACAATTACGGCAGAATACCTGAACGGAAGAAAAGAAATTCCGATTCCAAAAACACGAAGAAAGGGGACGGGCAAGCAGATAATTCTAAAAGGTGCGAAAGGAAACAACCTGAAAAATCTGGATGTTAATTTTCCTTTGGGACAATTTATTTGTGTAACGGGTGTATCGGGCAGTGGAAAATCGACATTGATTAACGACACACTTTATCCCATTTTAAGCCAGTATTTTTTTCGTTCAATTAAAGATCCTTTAGCATATAAATCTA
>QMPA01000187.1 GCA_003650365.1 Bacteroidota bacterium
AACAATCAAACCATCAGACCATCTAACAATCTAACTCTATTTCACTTCTTCAAAATCGGCTTTCTCAGCTCCACAGGTTGGACAAACCCAATCGTCGGGCAAGTCTTCAAAACGGGTTCCCGGAGGAATGCCGGTTTCTGCATCTCCTTCGGCTTCATCGTAAATATGGTTACAGACAATGCATTCGTATTTCTTAAATTCACTTTTGCTGTCTGTTTCTTTTAATTCTTTCGGTTTCTGATAAGTTGGTGAATTCTTCGGTGCTTTGCCATTCTTCACCGTTTGATACCAGGTGTAGGTCAATGGTTCCTGATTTTCATCCAGTAAACTATTGTCCACTACTTCGCCAATAAAAAGTATATGGGAACCAACATCAACGGTTTGCACCAGCTTGCATTCAAACCAGGCCACGCAATCAGTAGTGACGATGGGAATACCTGTGCTTCCGGTTTTATAATCAACACTATCAAACTTGTCAATATTTTTTCCGCTTTTGAAACCAAATGTTCCGATTAATTTAGTTGCTACATCTTGTTTCAGGACGGAAATTGCGAACAATCCACTATCTTTAATAATGCTTGAACTAAGATTATCCTTGTGGCAACTGATGGCTATTTGGGGTGGCTCTGCCGTTATCTGGAAAGCAGTGTTGGCAATATAACCGTTCATTTTATCACCACTTTTTGAGCTAATAATATAGAGTCCGTAAGTTAGCTTATAATATGCTTTGGGGTTCATGATTTCGTTATTTATGGAGTCTTCACAAAAGTAATTAATCAGTCGATTAAAAATCAGGAAATAAATAGTATTTTTTATTACCTACCCCTACACCCCTTCCAAAAGGGGACTTAAGGTATTTATTTCCTAATTTTTATTCATAGATTCCTTTTCGCAATTACATGAAACTGATTAAATACAAAAAGCAATAATCAACAAATAAAAACCAAAGACAGCTTATTCAAACTCTTTCGTAATTACCTTCCGAAAACCTTGAGTGGCATAAGTTTGATACTCACCTGATTTGTCTGAGTAAATAAAGAAAGCTTCCAGTTCAGGAGTAGATTCCACAAATGATTTTGATTTTTCAAAACCCCAAACCATGAAGGCAGTCGCATAGGCATCAGCAAGACCGGTATTTTCAGTTAAAACCGAAACACTCAATAAGGAATGTCGCACCGGATAACCGCTTTGCGGATCGATAGTGTGTGAATAGCGGATACCGTCCTCCTCGTAAAATTTCCGGTAGTTTCCTGATGTAGCAATTGAGTTGTTCTTCAATTCAACTACCGCTTTCAAGTCTCGTGCATCATCCTTATTTTTGGTCGGTTTTTCAATTCCGACTTTCCAAAGCGATCCGTCCGGCTTATTTCCTTTGGCCTTCACCTCCCCACCAATGTCAACCAGGTAGCTTTCAATGCTTTTGCTTTCCAGCCATGCAGCAATTACATCTACAGAAAAGCCTTGTGCAATGGCATTGAAATCAAAAGTAATGCGGGGATCGGATTTTACAACTGTCCCATTTTTTATCTCAACATTCCTGTAATCAATAAGCGGTAGTAAACTGTCGATGATGTTGCTATCTACTTTTTTGTTCTCATCAAAACCAAAACCCCAGGCTTTGACCAAAGGGGCAACTGTAAAATCAAAAGCGCCATCTGTTGCCTTGGACACCTGTTTCGCCAATTTGAAATTGAGTTTAAAAAACGCATCAATCTTTACAGTAGAATCATTTCGATTTACTTTGGACAAAACAGAATTGGGTATCCAAAGCGAAACGGATTGATCGAATGCTGTTAGAATAGAATCTATTTCTGATTGAAAATTCCTTTCCTCTACATCAAAATAAGTAATGGAATAATAGGTTCCCTGGGCTTCACCAATTAATTTCACCGGCGAAACATCCTCTTGAGAAGAACAGGAAAAAAGGAACAATAGGAAAAAGAAAGATGTTCTATTCATCCCACAATTAACTTTACAAAGTTGGCTTTACCCCAATTAAAACCGGTAAGACAAATTAAATGAAAAAGCTCCTGTTGTTCTTACTTCATCATTGTATTTGCCCGCCTCAGGGAAATAACGCATTCCCAGTGACAGAACTGCAGACAAACTCAATTCAGGTATAGGGCTGAAAATTATCCCGTTATTGATCAACAGTTTTGTGTAAAAGGAGTCAGAACTTTCAACCTTATCATAGCCGTCGTTACTATAGCCGCTATCATGTCCTATACCAATTCTGACGCCAGGACCTAAAAAATAACGAACTTTTCCCTGGCCTGTCGGGTAAAAATTAAAGTTCAAGCCTGAATAAAACGTATTATAAATATAGTAATCACCAAAGTTATTATTTGACGAATACCCAAATGAAACAGGAATTTGAATACTTGTATTTCCATTTCCTAAAATGCGCTCGTATGAAAGTGTGAAGTTGCTAATAATAAGGTCGGTTAAGTGGAAAGATATCAGATTTTTATTGTATTCGTAGTTACTCTTCTTTTTTTCCCTGCCTTGAAGATACTTGGTCGTTCCGTCCTCATATGCAACTAAACTAACCCTGGCGCGATTGATAATATAAATCTGCCCTTCGTTTGACTCGTAATTTTCGTACCTGATTTCAGAGCTACTTATTTTCACATTCTTCGCAGCAATACGATTTTGCTGATCAGCAAAATAGATGTAATCCTGGGCAATTATTCCTGCTGAGAAAGCAAATATTAAAATGAGGATAAAGGTGATTTTTTTCATGATGTTTAATTTTTAATGTTAGCGTTATATAGTTCTAATAACAACATTTTCTCGCAATAGTTGTACCAAAGAAGAAAAAAAAGGGCAATTATTGTTTTAATTGCCCTTTTTAAGTTTTAGCTTCCAAAATCATCGAACATGATCATCTCGTCTGGCACACCCAATTCATCCAGCATTTTCATGATTGCCGCATTCATCATCGGCGGTCCACAAAGGTAATACTCAATGTCTTCAGGTTCGGCATGGTTTTTCAGGTAATTGTCATAAATCACCTGATGGATAAATCCTGTATATCCTTTCCAATTGTCTTCTGGTAATGGCTCGGAAAGTGCCACTTCAAATTTAAAATTGGGATTTTCTTTTTCAATCTTTTCAAAATGATCCTGGTAAAAAAGTTCGCGTTTTGAGCGCCCGCCATACCAGAAAGTAGCTTTACGTTTGGTTTTCTTGGTTTCGTATAAATCGAAAATATGTGAACGCATGGGAGCCATTCCGGCACCACCACCAATAAACATCATTTCGTTTTGGGTATCTTTAATAAAGAATTCTCCGTAAGGTCCTGAAACAGTTATTTTGTCACCCGGTTTGAGGGAGAAAATATAGGATGAACAAATTCCGGGGTTCACATTCATGAAACCACCTTTTTTTCTGTCCCATGGCGGTGTGGCGATACGGATATTCAGCATCACAATATTGCCTTCGGCAGGGTGGTTGGCCATGGAATAGGCTCGGGTAATCTCTTCTCCGTTTTTCATTTGCAAATCCCACATCTTGAATTTATCCCATTCGTCGTGGTACTGTTTGTCGATGTCCATGTCTTTGAAATCAACTACAACTTTTGGCACATCAATCTGTATATATCCACCTGAACGGAAATCGAGTGTTTCACCTTCTGGCAATTTAACAACAAACTCTTTGATAAAGGAAGCCACATTATCGTTAGAAACCACTTCGCATTCCCATTTCTTGATACCAAAAATCTCGGGTGCAACATGAATCTGCATGTCTTCGCGCACTTTCACCTGGCAACCCAGCCGCCAATTGTTCATTTGCTCTTTACGTGTAAAGAAACCCTTTTCGGTAGGAAGAATGGTTCCGCCACCTTCGTTTACCTGCACATGGCACATTCCGCAAGTTCCGCCACCTCCACAAGCTGATGGAATAAATATTTTTTCCGTTGCAAGTGTTGACAGCAATGTTGAGCCCGGGTCAGTTTCGATTTCTTTTTCCTCATTAATGGTGATTTTCACTTTGCCCTGGGGCATCAACTTTTTTCTGGCATAAAGTAGCAATGCCACCAGCAGCAATGTAACGATTAGAAAAATAGCGATACTGGCAAGAACGATAGTACCTATTCCAACTTGAAGTAAAGTCATTTTATTGTGATTTTATTTTTTTACAATTTAATTCCAAGGAAACTCATAAAAGCGATTCCCATTAATCCGGTGATGATAAATGTAATTCCCAATCCGCGAAGCGCAGGAGGCACATTTGAATAACGGATTTTTTCGCGGATGGCTGCAATGCCAACAATAGCAAGAAACCAACCAACACCCGAACCCAATCCAAAGGAAGTAGCTTCGGCAATGTTTTGGTACTCTCTTTCCTGCATGAACAATGAGCCACCAAGAATGGCACAGTTTACAGCAATCAGTGGAAGGAAAATTCCAAGAGAAGCGTATAAAGCCGGTGAAAATTTTTCGACAATCATTTCAACCAATTGCACCATGGATGCAATAATGGCGATGAAAAGGATAAAGCTTAAAAAGCTCAAATCAACATCGACAAATTCTGGTCCCAACCAGGCCATTGCACCTTCTTTCAAAACAAACTCGTTCAACAGATAATCGACTGGCACGGTAATACCGAGTACAAAAATTACTGCCAGTCCGAGGCCTACTGAAGTATTTACCGTTTTCGAAACAGCAAGGTATGAACACATGCCCAGGAAATAGGCAAATACCATGTTGTCGATAAAAATGGACTTTATAAATATGTTAAATATTTCTTGCATCTTTTTTGAGTTTCAAGTTTGTATTAATTTTCCTCAATCAATTCGCGTGTATAATAGCGCTGTATCCAAATAATGACCCCAACGGTAATCAATGCCATCGGCGGCAGAATCATCAGACCATTATTTACGTATCCAAAATCATAAGCTCCTTGCGGAATGACACGAAAGTCAAAAATTGTTCCCGAGCCAAGCAATTCCCTAAAGAATGCGATAATAATCAGGATGATTCCATAACCCATTGCGTTTCCAATTCCATCAAGAAAAGCAGGCCAGGGTTTGTTTGCCATGGCGAAGGCTTCCAAACGACCCATGATAATACAGTTGGTAATAATCAGTCCGACAAATACGGAGAGCTGCTTGCTTACATCGTAAACAAAAGCTTTGAGCACCTGGTCAACCAAAATAACCATGGTGGCGATTACAACCAGTTGAACGATAATTCTGATCCTTGGTGGAATACCATTCCGAAGCAGCGAAATAACTACGTTTGATGCAGCCATCACCACCAATACCGAAATCGACATCACAATTGCCGGCATAAGTTTAGCTGTAACAGCCAGTGCCGAACAAATCCCGAGCACCTGCACAGTAATTGGATTACTGAGGTTCAGCGGCGTAGTCAGCAGTTTCATGTTTTTTGGTGAGAACAAAGGTTCTCTTTCTTTTATCTCTGTACTCATTGCGCTCTCTGTTTTTGAATGTAAGGTAAATAGGCTAACAATACATCGTTTATCATATCGCTGACTGCATCGCTGGTAATGGTTCCGCCAGAAATGGCATCAACACCGTGAATTTGCATGTTTTGTGGCATACTTTGCACACCACCTTTTTTCACTTTGATGGAAACAAAATTACCGGCATCATCGAAAATTTCCTTGTCTTTAAACTGATTACAGAAACCATCAGTTGTAATCTCAGCACCTAATCCCGGGGTTTCTCCTTTATGTCCGAATGTTACACCGGCAACCGTATTAAAATCTTCTTTCAGTGCGATATTGCCCCAAACAGGTCCCCAAAGACCAACTCCGCGGAGGGGTAAAACGTAAATTGTTTCACCATCCTTATTAACAATGTATATGGGTAATTGATAGGCTTCCCCTTTATTCTCCTTATACAATTCCTTTTTCATATTGATTTTAAAGGCAGGGCCATCTTCCATTTTTCCATCTGTGTATGGATCGCCATTGCCGTCTTTATCAACTACCAACTCTTCAACCACGTATTTATTGAAAAGCTCGATAGTGTTGTCTGTTTCAACACCTTCAACTTCGGCGGAAGCCAAAATACCGCCCATCTTTTCGATAGCCATATTCCTGTCCTGGAATGGCTTTAGCAATACCGCTGCCAGCGATAAAAGTGCGGCAGCAACAATTACCATGATGGCAGCGTACCTAAAAATATAACCGTTCGTGTACATATTTTTATCTTTTAATATTCGTTAATTACTGCTTGCAACTTTCAAACGTTTTAGCCTTTTCTTAATATTCGCCTCGATGATGTAATGGTCAATAAGCGGGGCAAATACATTCATCAGCAGAATGGCCAGCATCATTCCTTCGGGATAGGCCGGATTAAACACCCGGATCAGCACGGCAATCATTCCAATTAAGAAACCATAATAGTACATTCCTTTGCTCGTCTGCGTGGCAGTTACCGGATCGGTAGCCATAAATACAGCACCAAAAGCAAAGCCTCCCATAATGAGATGATGCCAAGCAGGGATGTTCATATAATCGTTGGCACCCCAAAGGTTAAACAGCAATCCCATTACAATACCACCGGCAAAAACAGTGAACATGACCCGCCAGTTTGCGATACCGGTCACTAATAAAAGTAGGCCACCAATCAGAATCATCAAGGTTGAAGTTTCTCCAATTGAGCCCGGGATGAATCCCATAAACATATCGTAAGCTGATGGCATGTTTTCAAAGTTGCCAACCAATGCATCGCCTAATGGAGTTGCGCCTGAGAAAGTATCCAGTTTTTCTGCTATCCACACTTTATCGCCCGACATATCAGAAGGATAAGCAAAGAATAAAAATGCGCGTGCAAGCAGTGCCGGGTTGACAATATTCATTCCTGTTCCACCAAAAACTTCTTTACCGAATACAACGGCAAAAGCAACAGCAAGAGCAAGCTGCCATAAAGGAACATCGGGTGGGACAATTAATGGAATAAGCATGGCCGAAACGAAAAATCCTTCGTTTACCTCGTGGCCCCTTATTTGTGCAAACAAAATTTCAAGTCCGAGACCAACGCCATAGGAAACGACGAGCAATGGCAGCATTTTTAGGAAGCCATATAAGAACATCGTCCAAAATTCGGGTGCTTCGCCCAAAGAAAGAAAATGCTGGTAGCCGATATTCCACATGCCGAACAATAGTGCCGGAACCAGTGAAATGACCACAACAATCATCGTCCTTTTCATATCGATGGCATCACGGATGTGTGCACCTTTTGTAGTTACCTCATTGGGGACGAAAAAGAGCGTTTCCATCGAATCGAACATCGCGTGGAATTTCTCAAACTTCCCTCCCTTTTCAAAATGGGGTTTCTGTTTATCTAATATATTTCTTAAGAATTTCATGTAATTGTTCTTAATATTTAACTCATTTCAGTACGCATTAAATCGAGGCCCTTTCGGA
>QMPA01000188.1 GCA_003650365.1 Bacteroidota bacterium
ATATGGCATGACTATCAATATGGGTGGCGATGATGTGACCGTTGTGGCTGTTGTTTATAAGAGGGGGTAAACACTCCACTTTAATTTTCAATCCGCCGGGAGCAAGAGACCCCGGCGGATTTTTTATGTTCGAGTTCAAAAAAAAGCCCTCCATCAAAATAGACAGAGGGCTTTTAAAAGAATGTGTTTTAACACTAACGAACATTCAGCTTTTGTATGCTGCTTCCATTTTCTGTTTCTAATTCAATCAGGTACATTCCCTGGTTGAGGAAATCAATATTCAAATCGACTTTGTTTTGGTCGAGTGACAATTCATAAACTTTTTGACCAGTGATGTTGAAAATCCTGAGGTGCTTCATCATACTTGCTGTTTCAACAACAACATTATCAGTAGCAGGATTGGGATAAATACGTGCATACTTTTCACCCATTTCTTTTACACCTACAACTTGTCCAAGATTTACTTTTTGTGACTGCATTACTTCTTTGGTCGTAACATCTTGTATAAATGCAACCAATTCACAATTGCTCAATTCGTAAGGTACACTTACTGAATATTCTACTTCTACCGGAACATCCAATTCAAAAGTTGAAGGTGTTCCATCCGATCCGGGATACATATCACGGCAAACAAAATCCATTTCGGTCATTCCCTGCCAGTTTCTTGGAATATTTGATTCGGTAAGAACGAGAAAAATACTCATATTGTCACCTTCGTAATCATAAATTTTTGTAGCTGTTATATTCACATCAAAATCAGTACTTCGGGCTGCAACTTCCACATCAAGTTCCAATTCAAACCATGAAGGGTTGGTTTCGCGCGCATCAACAATTGGGGCATAAGTAGGATACATGGATTCGCTACTGCTTCCCCCAGATACTGTATTACCTCCATCGAACCATGCGGTAGGATAGCCTCCCAGGTTGTAATAATTAATCCTGTCCATCGATTGTGCAGTTTCAAATTCATCACCATTGTGGTATTCAATCACAGCAACAGGATGGCCTTCTTCAACTAAATCGTCAGCTCCCATGGCTGCTCCGGGGCAGAAACCACACCAGGCACCGGTACCAATTTCAACCAATACCAGTTCGCGATCGGTTCCACCTGCAATTTCAACATCTACAGGTCCGGCAGGTTGCGACAGGCCGTTTGTTGCATAATAGGCATTCACTTTGTAAGCGTAAGTTCCGGGTAATTCAAGAACATCTTCATAAGTTGTTTCAGATTGGATGGAAAGCAATTCGCCATCGCGCATTACATAGTAGGAATCAGGTGTTCCTTCGTCCGGGGCATCCCATGCCAAAGAAACATTCATGCCTTCAACATCGGCAGTGAGGTTTGTTGGTGCATCGCCCAAAGGCATAGATTCGTATAACATATCATCAAAAAAGTATTCGGGGGTTCCCCTTTCGGATTTACTTCCGTCCCAGGCAAAGAAATTAGCTGCTGATAATTTTTTAGGAACCGGACCTCCAAAAGTACCTTTTGTCCATTGCCAGCCTATTAAATAATCGCCACCAATAAAAACTTCTGCCCAATCGTTATCCAGATCAACATAGTTTTCTACAAGAAGCCAATGATCATAAACAAATGTAAAAGTAGCAGCACTTTCCACTCCTGCATCAATACGACCATTCCCCCCATCATCAAAAAATGTTTGGGTACCCCATTCGCTATTAGAACCGGCAAAGTCTGCCAGTAGATTATAATATCCCAGCTTACCGGATGGAATGAAAATATAGAAACTCACTTTGTAACGTCCTGCAGTTGAATCTCCTAAAAGAAGAACACAGTCGTTACCAGACCCGACATGAGCACTGTTGCTACCAGCATTTGCTTGTGCATCAGAAATTTCAGGATCTTCACCACCACCGGGGGCATTGCTCCAGGTTGTCCAGGGATCACCAGCCTGGTCGGCCAGTTTTCCTCCTACAGTATAACTTTCAAAGTCGTCGCTGAAATTGGTAGTTTGGGCTTGCAGGCTAACAATGGCAAGCACACTAAAAATAATTGATAAGTAAACTTTTTTCATGGATTAAATTATTAATGGATAAAAAATGGATTTCGGTAATGAGGTGCGAAAATAAAAGAAAAAAGGAAGAATGTAATTTCAATACCAACAATTAACAAAAGTGAATGCGAAATAATTAGCTGCCTTCAATAATGGTAATCAAAACAGTACGTTGATTTCTTGGCCCGTCAAATTCGCAAAAGAAAATATTTTGCCAGGTTGAAAGTCCCATTTTCCCATCAATCATCGGGATGGTTTCAGAAGGGCCGACTAATCCGGCTTTCAGATGAGAATCACCATTTCCATCCTGTGCATCATGAAGCCAAACACCACGGGGAATCATTTTTTGCAAAAGATGCACCACATCCATCTGTACCGAATCATCCCAATTTTCCTGAATCATAATGGCGGCTGTTGCACCCTGGGCATAAATATTCACCAGGCCGATTTTAATTCCTGCTTGCTTAACAAATTGTTCGACTTCCTGTGTAATATCGTAAAGGCCTTCCCGTTTTGCAGTTGATAATGTGATTGTTTTTTGCATGATGGATTTTTTTGTAAAGGTATGGAAGATTGAAATAATTATTGCCAAAACATTAATGTTGTGGCTGTTTTCATTCTGTTCCTTCAGGACAAACACATAGTCCCGGAGAGACGATAGGTTTTGAGATCACCCAATTTATTGGTGAGCTATACCAGATTCACCTCAAGAGAATAAATATTTCTCCCCCATTGCGACCCTTCGCTAATTCGTTTGTCATTAATATTGCACGAAAGAAATTGACAAGAAGGTAGCAGTGCAGTTAGATATTCACAAGAACATCATTGAGCAGAGCAAGCGAGGCCATGCCCGGGCGCAGTATGAGTTGTATAACTTATATGCTAAAGCCATGCTGAATACTTGTTACCGAATGATGAACAATCGTGAAAATGCGGAAGATATGCTACAGGAATCATTTTCGGAAGCGTTTAGAAAACTGGACACTTTCAGATACGAGTCAACTTTTGGGGCATGGTTAAAACGGATAGTGGTGAACAGATGCATTAACGAAATAAAAAGGAAAAAAGCAGACTTGCAGTTTTTTGATGATATGTCGCAGTTTGGAAAAACAACAATTGAAGAGGAGGAAAACATTGAAATGGACGTAAAAAGCATCAAAATGGCCATGCAAGAATTGCCCAACGGCAGCCGGATGATTTTTTCGTTGTATTTATTAGAAGGTTACGACCATCGGGAAATTGCCCAGATTTTGAATGTAAGCGAGTCCAATTCCAAATCACAATATATGCGTGCCAAAAGAAAAATTAAAGAAATCCTGGAAGGAGGGAAATATGAAAACTGATAGATTAGAAAAATTCATTATTGACAATAAGGATGAATTTGATGAGCTGATACCCAGCCCCATGCTATGGGACAAAATTGAAACGAGGGAACCTAGAACTGTCCAGTTGAATTGGAAAACTATTGGTTTACGAGTTGCTGCAGTTGTGGTGATTTTTATCTCATCGTATTACTTCCACGATTTTGTACAAAATCGCAATGCCCGACAAAATGTTGACGCGTTGGAAGTGGGCTTTGACGGGCAGAATAGCATATACCAGGAATTGGTGGAAGCTGAGTTTTATTATACTTCGCAAATTGCCGAAACCAAGGAAGCTGTTTTTTATCTGACAAGCAATAATCACAGTCTTCGCAATGATATTAATACAGAATTACTTGACCTTGATAAAGTATTCCAGGAGTTGAAAAACGACCTGAATGACAATGCTGACAACGAAGAAGTAATTGTAGCCATGATTCAGAATTACAGACTTAAATTGGAGATTCTTAAAGACATTTTACATCAGTTAAAATCGACTGACGATAAAAATAATAATGATGAAGCAAAGCAGATTAGTATTTAGCATGGTGCTTTTGTTCAGTTTGTTTGCAGGCACTTTGGTACTCGGACAGACTGTTGAAAAAAGCAAAAAGTTCAGCAGATCGTTTCTGTTGGGTGAAAATACGGAGATTGAAATTTCCAACAAATATGGAAATATTCACTTTGTTACATGGGAAAAAGACTCGGTCCGTTTCGAGATTGAACTCAGCGTAAAAGGGCCCAAACAATCAAAAGTTGACAAAACCTTCGACTTTATTGATTTTGAATTTCAATCGACCAAATATTATATCATCGCCAAAACAGTTTTTGAAGGCAATAGTTTTTGGAATGATGTATCGGATCTAACAGGAACTATTTTCAGTAGCAATACCAAAACAAAGATCAATTATACAGTTTACCTTCCGGCCGGAGCACCATTGAAAGTAGTCAACAAATACGGTAATATTTACACCACTGACCATACCGGTGAAGTCAATATTGAATTGTCTAATGGCGATTTGAAAGCACATCATTTATCAGGAAAAACCAGTATTAAAACAGACTTCGTTAACAGTACTATTCATCAGATTGACGATGGCAGGCTGAACATCAACTACGGAGAATTTTATTTGGAAGAAGGAACAAATCTGAATATCGAAAGCAAATCTTCAGAAATGCATTTTCAGGATATTGATGAGTTGCAACTGGATTCGAAACGGGATAAATACTTTGTTGAAAACATTGGGTCCATTCGTGGTAGCACTTACTTTTCGCGCATTGACATTAATAAAGCAAGGAAATTATTTGACCTGAACACCAAATATGGCGATGTGGATGTAAAAGCTTTCTCTGATGAATTTACATCCTTCAACATCAAAACACATGATAGTGATATCACCCTTCATTTTACTGATGATAAGCAATATAATCTGGATATTATTGTTGATAATGAAACTCAGATTTACTATTCTTCAGAAATAAAAAATATCAAGAGCACTGAATTAAAAGACGAAGAAAATCTTATTCAGGTTGACTGTATCGTTGGAAACAACACCCAAAAAACCATCCCTTTAAAAATTAATAGCCGGGCAGGAAGTTTGTCCTTAAAGAGGAAATAGTAAAATGGGTAATAAGGGAAATTAAAATGGGAAATAGGGACATAAGGGTAATAAGGAATTAGAGAGGGAAAATCCTTCGACCCATATACCCCTATTTCCCTATACCTTATATCCCAGTTTTTTTCAAATTTTTGCAACTATCTCAAAACCTTCTTGTCTTTTAGATTAATTGAATTATAAAAAGAAAAAAATGAAACTTAAATATTCCATTCTCATAGTGGCCTTCGGAGCTATATTACTCTGGTCAAGTGGATGCCACAAACCTTATGGCATCAGTGGCAACAACCAGGTTACGACAGAAACACGTCAAATGTTTTCCTTCGACAATATAGTAAACGAAGGTTCATTCAATGTGTATATTACTCACGATTCAATATACCAGGTTATTGTTGAAGCCGAGTCGAATCTCATTCCACACATCAGAACATTGGTTAATGGCAACACCTTAATTATTGACACAAGGGAAAGCCTAAACAATCACAGCCCGATGAACATTTATGTGAAAACCCCAAAACTTTATGGCGTTGATTTATCAGGTTCTGGTCTTATTAGTATTGACAGCCTGAGCACTGACCACCTAAATGTGGAAATAAGCGGGTCGGGAAATATTAACGGAGAGATTGTTACCAACAATACTGTAAATGCTAAAATAAGCGGATCGGGAAATATATTTCTTGAGCTTTATACAACTAATATCGAAACAAAAATTAGCGGCTCAGGAAACATTGATCTGAGTGGCGAATCAAATACAGGAACGCATACCATCAGTGGTTCGGGCAATATTAATTCCTACAACTTTGTACAGAAGGAATGTTTCGCCAAGATAAGTGGCTCAGGAAATATGTACCTCAATGTAATCGACTATCTGGATGCAAACATTTCAGGAAGCGGTTCAATTTTTTACCTTGGAAATCCACAAGTAACAGTTAAAATTACAGGATCAGGCTCTGTTATCCACCAATAAACACAAGAAGTTTCGATGATAAAATATACTATTCTTCTTACTATCCTGTTGTTTTCATCTGCCGCATTTGCACAGGTTTACGAAAAACAAATTGGAATCCGCTTAGGTGTTACTTCGGGCATTTCAGGAAAAGTAATCAAGGATGACCGCACCGCCATTGAAGGCGCCCTTGGTTTTCGCGATGGCGGAATACAGCTTATTGTGCTTCTTGAAGCCTATCAGCCACTGATAAAAACCAATAATGTTCACTGGATGTTGTATTATGGCGGCGGTGGTCATGTTGGATATATAAACGGTTACAATAAGGTGCGCCGGTGGAGCAACACTTCCGGTTATTATTGGGAAGAACAGCGTATCTCCGGCCCCGTACTTGGTATTGATGCCGTATTCGGAACCGATTACACTTTTCACAAAGTACCCATCACATTATCTGTCGAATTCAAACCCTTTTTAGAGTTGCAGAATTTTACAAAATTAAAAGTCAATTTCTGGGATTTTGGCTTTGGCATTGCCTACAGATTTAAAAATAATTAATGCATGAATGCGTAAATGATAAAACTAAAACAATAATAATTAAAATCATGAAAACAAAAACGATTATCACCCTGATACTGGCTTTTCTCTTTGCGGCCATTCTGCAAGCGCAGCACAATGATGAAGAAATGAAACTGCTGTTTCATAAAAAGGACAAACCTGCTAACGAAAAAATCGCAAACGGTGGTTACGGTGCATTAACACTGGGCTGGACACAAGTTGAAGGCAAAAGCGCCATGTTGATAGGTGCACGCGCAGCCTGGATTGCCAATCACCATTTTGCCCTTGGTTTTGCCGGTAACGGTTTTTTTAATGATTTTTACAATGGGGGCGACAACAATCCTGAAGATTATATTTTGGCCGGAGGCTATGGCGGTATACTTATTGAGCCCATTTTCTTTCCCATGGCGCCTATACATTTTTCTATTCCTATTATTTTTGGTGCTGGTGGGGTAACAGCAGCACCATCAGGCGGATGGGATAACTACAACGATCCGTATTACTACAACAACTATTATTATAGTAGCGATGCTTTCTTTGTTGTTCAACCCGGAATAGAAGCTGAATTCAATATTGTAAAGTTCTTTCGCATTGCTGTTGGTGCAAGTTACAGACTTACTAGTGGAATCAATCTTGATTATAAATACTTTGATGAAGATGGAAATGAACAAACTGCACCACCCATCGATAAAAATGCGCTTAACGGATTCAACGCAAATATTACTTTTAAATTTGGCTGGTTTTAATCACGTGCGCTCTTTCAGATTTGCAATCTGAAAGCAAAGGGCTATGGATTTGTAATCCGAATATTGCGGATTAAAATCCTTTGCCCTAATAAAGCCAGATTACACCTAACACTCTGGTCAGGCTGGAATC
>QMPA01000189.1 GCA_003650365.1 Bacteroidota bacterium
ACAGAATAACTTATGTCTTGATAATCATTTCTTAGTGTTTTCTTTGTGTCTTTGTTCCGATAGCTATCGGAATAGTGGCAGAATATTTAGCCACAAAGACAGGAAGACACTAAGAACCACAAAAGAAGCTTCTTGCAAGTAATTGAATATCTAAAGTATAGATGAGGGGCCTTAAATCGAACTCAGGTTACTAATTAAACTACCTCTTAACTTCTACCTCCTCGAAACCTTCAATAATATCGCCGACTTTAATGTCGTTGTATTTTTCGATATTCAGCCCGCATTCGTAGCCTGTTGCTACTTCTTTCACATCGTCTTTAAAACGTTTGAGTGAACCAAGGCTTCCGGTGTGAACAACAATACCATCTCTGATAAGTCTGATTTTAGTATTTCTTGTCACTTTCCCATCAAGTACGTAACAACCGGCAATGGTTCCCACTTTCGTAATATTAAAGACTTCGCGAACCTCGATGTTACAGACGACTTTTTCTTCCATTTTGGGAGCGTGCATCCCTTTGATGGCGTCTTCAAGTTCTTCGGTTGCCTGGTAAATAATGGAATACAAGCGAATGTCAATCTGTTCTTTCTCGGCTAATTTTCGAGCCAATTGCATTGGGCGCACCTGGAATCCGATAATAATAGCATCGGAAGCAGAGGCCAGCATGACATCTGATTCGGTAATGGCACCCACTGCCTTGTGGATAACATTGACCTGTACTTCTTCGGTAGAAAGTTTGAGCAAGGCATCGGTTAGCGCTTCGATAGAACCGTCCACGTCTCCCTTTACAATAATATTGAGTTCTTTGAAATCGCCTATGGCCAAACGGCGTCCAATCTCATCAAGTGTGATGTGCTTTTGTGTTCTCAGGTTTTGTTCGCGCATCAATTGTAGTCGTTTATTGGCCAAATGTTTGGCCTCTTTCTCTTCTTTCATAACGTTAAAAACGTCTCCTGCTTGTGGTGCATTGGTCAGTCCAAGAATTACCACTGGCTGTGAAGGGCCAGCTATTTTAACGGCTTTGTTTCTTTCGTTAAACATAGCCTTCACTTTTCCAAATATAGGTCCGGCAAGTAAAATATCTCCCTTTTTCATGTTTCCATCCTGAACAAGAACAGTAGCTACATACCCACGCCCTTTGTCAAGTAATGCTTCGATTACTGTTCCTTTTCCAGGCTTATCTGGGTTAGCTTTCAGGTCAAGCATTTCGGCTTCCAACAATACTTTCTCAAGTAAATCGTCGATACCTGCTCCCGTTATAGCTGAAATTTCCTGCGATTGGAATTTGCCTCCCCAATCTTCGACAAGAATATTCATTTGCGCTAATTGATCCTTAATTTTGTCAGAACTGGCACCTGGCAAATCCATTTTATTGAAAGCAAAAACAATAGGTACGCCGGCAGCCTGAGCATGGTTAATGGCTTCTTTGGTTTGGGGCATTACACTGTCGTCGGCAGCAATAACAATGATAGCAATATCGGTAACTTTTGCTCCACGAGCACGCATAGCTGTAAATGCTTCGTGTCCGGGTGTGTCAAGAAATGTCACGCTTTTTCCACTTCCGGTAACCACTTCGTAAGCACCAATGTGCTGTGTAATTCCTCCCGCTTCACCAGCAACAACATTTGCTTTGCGGATATAGTCGAGCAGTTTTGTTTTACCGTGGTCAACATGGCCCATAACAGTAACAATGGGCGTGCGTGGAATAAGGCTTTCCGGATCATCCTGTTCTTCTTCAATATCAAGATTTTCTGAATCGTCTACGCTTACAAATTCAACCTCAAAACCAAATTCTTCAGAAACCAGTGAGATTGTTTCTGCATCTAAACGTTGGTTGATGGAGACAAACATTCCCAGTTGCATACAAACTTTAATGATTTCGTTAACGTTTATATCCATCATGCTGGCAAGTTCGTTGGCAGTCACAAACTCTGTTACTTTCAGAATCCCTTTTTCTGCCTCTTGTCGTTGCAATTCTTCCTGCATACTTTGCGAAACACTATCCCGCTTTTGCCGACGGTATTTCGATGCTTTTGATTTGCCGGATGGTGCAAGTCTGGCTAGCGTATCCTTTATTTGTTTTTGAATTTGTTCTTCAGTCAGTTCAGGCCTTGCTGCTCTTCTTACAGGACTTCCTCCTTTGCCTCTTCGATCTTTTCTGTCAGTGGGAGCTACGGCTTGTCCGGTCTGTGGTTTGCGAATTCGCTTCCTTTTCTTTTTCTTTCCAACAGCATTGTCAGAAGAAGAGGCAACTGGCTTTTTCTTTTTGTGTTTGATTTCTTTTGGCAATTCAATTTTGCCTACAACAGAAGGACCTGCAAGTTTTTGGACTTTGGTTTTGATAAAATTGTCTGCTTTTGGTTCTGCCGGTGTTTCTTGTTTTGGGGTAGGTTTTTCAGCAACTTCTTCTTTTGGTTTGGCAGGGGTTTCTTCTTTTTGTTGTTTGGGTTTAGTTTCTTTTGGTTCAGCTTGTTTTTTGGTTGTTTTTCGTTTTGCTAAAGTTTCTTTTTCTTTTTCAGCTTTGCTTTTTTTCTTTGGCCTTGTTCGTTGATTCATTTTTTCGAGGTCAACTTTTCCCACGACTTTGATGCCGCCTTTCACCTCTTCACTATCTTCTTGCGGACTCGTTGTTTCTTCTGTAACTTCAGTTTTTACTTTCTGACTATCGGAATCTTTTTCGGTTTCTTCTTTGGTTTCTTTAGCTATAGCCGTTGGTTCTTCTGGAACTACAATTTCTTCTTTTTCTTTATCGCTTTTTGTTATTTCCGGTGTTTCGGTAATTTCTTTTTCAGCTTTCTTTTCTTCCTTTTCAATTGGCTTTGTCGCAAAGTCAACATCAACACCTACACCAACGCCGGTGATGATTAATTCATCTTGAAAGGAATCTTCCTTTACCTCATCTTTTTCCGGTTTACCGTCCTTAATGGATATAGTATCTTTCCCAATATACTCTAATTCGCGCTGCTCGGAAACCTCTCTAACATGCTTTTCTTCTTGAAACTCAGCAGTTAACAGGCTGTACATTTCATCAGTTAGTTTGCTATTGGGGTTTCGGTCGAGTTTGAAACCTTTGTTTGCCAGGAAATCAACAATGGTATCCCTTCCAATATTGAATTCTTTTGCAGCTCTACTTAGTCTGACTACCTTAGATTTTCCGGTCATAAACTTTTTTTCGTGTATTGAATGTTTCGATAATGAAATACATAAAATACTATTTTTATTCAAATTCTGCTTTTAGGATTCTAACAACCTCAAGTATGGTTTTTTCCTCCAGATCAGTTCTGGCAACAAGGTCCTTTTCTTCTAATTCTAAAACACTTTTTGCTGTATCGCAACCAATTTTTTGCAATTCTTTAATAATCCATTCATCAATCTCATCGACAAATTCGCTCAGGTCAACATCTTCAACATCTGTGTCAGAATCACGATAAACATCAATTTCGTAGCCAGTTAATTGGCAGGCGAGCTTAATGTTATATCCTCCTTTTCCGATGGCAAGTGAAACTTGGTCAGTCTTCATATAAACTTCAGCCCTATCGCTTTCCTCGTCAATTTTGATAGATGTAACTTTTGCTGGCGACAAAGCACGTTGTATTAATAGTGGTGTATTTTCCGTAAAATTAATTACATCAATATTTTCGTTTTTTAATTCTCGTACAATGCCATGAATTCTTGATCCTTTCATGCCCACACAGGCTCCCACCGGATCGATGCGTTCGTCGTATGATTCAACAGCTATTTTTGCCCGTTCGCCCGGAGCGCGCACAATTTTTTTAATTGTAATTAAACCATCGTAAATTTCTGGTACTTCGGCTTCAAACAAGCGCTCTAAAAAAACAGGGTCGGTGCGCGAGATAATTATGACAGGCGAGTTGTTACGCATGTCAACTTTTGAAACTACGGCACGGATGTTATCACCTTTTCTATAGTAATCAGATGGAATTTGTTCAGATTTTGGGAGCAGTAATTCGATACCTTCATCATCCAGAACCAATATTTCTTTTTTCCAAACCTGGTAAACTTCACCGGTGATAATGTCACCAACACTTTCTTTATACTTCTTATAGACATTGTCTTTTTCGTAGTCAAGAATTTTCGAGACCAGATTTTGTCGGATTGATAAGATTTCGCGTCGTCCAAAATCTACGAGAGAAACCTGTCTTGCAAACTCGTCACCTACTTCAAAATCAGGTTCTATTTTTATAGCATCTGAAAATGCAATTTCCAAATGTTCATCTTCAACCTCATTATCTTCAACAATCTCACGATAATGCCAAATTTCAAGGTCACCTTTGTCAACATTAACAATGATATCGAAGTTGGCTTCTTCGCCAAATTTTTTGGTAAGTAAACTATGAAAAACATCTTCCAGAATCCGCATCAGGGTTTCTCTGTCTATATTTTTAAAATCCTTAAATTCCGAAAAGGTTTCGACTAAATTAATATGCTCCATTTTCTATTTTTTTTCTCTTTATCAAAAAACTACCAAGCCTTTGGTTTGATTGATTTCTTCCATGGATATCCGAATGGGTAATCCGGTTTCCATTTTTTTACTCTTTGTATGTTTTCTAATTATTTCTTCTTCAATTTCTATGGCAGTTTCATCAGCAGCACTCAGCTTTCCGCGTTTCACACTTCCATTCTTCAGTAGTACTTCAACTGCTTGGCCAATATTCTTTTTGTATTGGCGTAGGTTGATGTAAGGATAATCGATTCCTGCCGTTGATACTTTCAATTCAAAATCTTCAACTTCGCGGTCAAAACTATTCTCAATATATCGACTTACGGCAACACAATGATCAATAGTTACCCCACTATCGCCATCAATTACAATATTGATTTGGTTGGTCGGGCTTACTTTAATAAACACAACAAACCTGTCAGTTCCTTGCAGACACTCGTTCGATAACTTTTTTATTTCGTGTTCACCAATCATATTCATTAAAAGAGGGGACTCGTGTCCCCTCACTACTATCTCCTTACATCGTTGTCCGACAAGGGTTCGAACCTTGACCGGCAGAACCAAAATCTGCAGTGCTACCATTACACCATCGGACAATCGGGCTGCAAAGATACTGCATTTTTCAAAAATCCAAAGCTTCGTGTTAAATTTGTTTAAATTTTAAAAAACGATACTTCTAAAAGTCTTATTTTCGCTGCATTATTTATTGAAGAATCAAGTTAATTCCATATGGAAAAATTTAATTTTAAGCAGATTAACAATATTGTCGGTTGGATGGTTTTTGCCATTGCAACTACCGTATATTTTTTAACATTAGAGCCCACTGCCAGTTGGTGGGACTGTGGTGAATACATAGCTACGGCATATAAATTGCAAGTTGGACACCCTCCCGGAGCACCTTTGTTTCAATTATTGGGACGTTTCTTTTCGCTATTTGCATTTGGTGACCTTACAAAAGTGGCTTTGATGATTAATATTATGTCAGCCTTGTCAAGTAGTTTTACCATTTTATTTCTATTCTGGACAATTACTATGCTGGCAAAGAAATTGTTTGTGCCTGCCGGTGAGAATACCTTGACTGCAGGACAGGGATGGGCGGTAATTGGCGCAGGTGTTGTTGGCGCATTGGCCTATACTTTTTCTGATTCGTTTTGGTTTTCAGCTGTTGAGGGCGAAGTTTACGCCATGTCATCATTTTTTACAGCCGTGGTTTTCTGGGCAATTTTGCGGTGGGAAGAAGTTGCCGATCACAGGCATGGTTTCAGATGGGTATTGCTGATTGCCTATATTATGGGATTGTCAATTGGTGTACACTTGTTAAACCTTCTTGCTATTCCAGCCATTGTTTATGTTTATTATTTTAAGAAATATAAATTTAGCCCGAAAGGTTTTGTGATTGCCGGAATTATTTCTTTGTTGATTCTTTCACTAATTATGTACCTTATTATTCCGGGCATTGTTCAGCTTGCCGGAAAGTTTGAATTGTTCTTTGTAAATAGCCTGGGACTACCTTTTAATTCAGGAACAGTAATCTATTTCCTATTACTAATAGGACTGATTGTAGGTGGGTTGTATCTCTCGAGAAAAAAGGGAAAGGTTATTCTGAACACTGCTATCCTGGCTATTGTTTTTATTCTTATTGGTTATTCTTCATTTTTCATTTTGGTTATTAGGGCAAATGCAAATACACCTATTAATGAGAACGACCCAAAAGATGCCATCAGTTTGCTTTCTTACCTTAACAGGGAACAATACGGGACCTGGCCTTTGTTTTCTGGTCAGTATTATAATTCTCCTGAGGATCCACGACAGCCTCGCGGTGATGGAAACCCCGTTTATATGAAGGATGAAAAAAAAGGAAAATATGTAATAAAAGATGACCGGAAAGGAATAGTTCCTATTTACGATGAGCGTTTTACAACTATTTTTCCACGTATGTGGAGCAATTCAAAGCCAGCCCACATTACCCTATACAAACAATATGGAAAAATAAAGGGAAAGCCCATTAAGTTTACCAAAAGGGATGGTACTACCGAAGTAATTTACAAACCGACATTTGGAGAGAACCTGCGGTTCTTCTTTTCTTACCAGGTGAATTTCATGTATTTGCGTTATTTTATGTGGAATTTCGCCGGTAGGCAAAACCATTGGGAAAGCCAGGGGGGTTACGAAAAAGGGAATTGGATTAGTGGGATAGGAATCATTGATAATTTGCGACTCGGCAATCAGAGCGATTTACCGGCGAGCATGCAAAACCCAGCCAAAGCAAAGTTCTATTTTCTGCCACTTATTTTGGGATTATTGGGCATCTTTTTCCATTTAAAGAAAAGTAAAAAAGATTCTTGGGTAGTCTTTATGATGTTTTTTATGACAGGTTTTGCCATTATTATCTTCTTAAACCAAACGCCATTGCAGCCCAGGGAAAGGGATTATGCCTATGCTGGTTCATTTTACGCTTTCTCGATATGGATAGGCCTTGGTGTTTTGGCTTTATATGAAGCTTTGAGTAAGCGACTTTCAAATAAAGTGATGGCAGCTGGTATAGTAACAGTTGCGGGATTATTACTTGTTCCGACAGTGATGGCAACTCAAGGATGGGAAGGGCACAACCGTTCAGGGAAATATGCGGCACGCGATTTTGCAAGGATGTACCTCGAATCCTGCGAACCCAACGCCATTTTGTTTACAAACGGTGATAATGACACTTTCCCATTATGGTATGTTCAGGAAGTAGTAGGTATAAGGACAGATGTGCGCGTGGTGAATTATATGCTTTCGTCAGGTGACTGGTATGTGGACCAGATGTTTAATAAAGCATACGAATCTGAACCTTTGCCACTTACAATCCCCAGGGAAGTTTATAAGCGTGGCGACATGAATTACATACCTGTTTTTG
>QMPA01000190.1 GCA_003650365.1 Bacteroidota bacterium
GCTTCGGAAATTTGGGGAGCAACTTTGTGGAAGGACTCTACGGAATTTTCGGTAAACTTCCGCATTTCAGATACGCTTGTCGCTTATGATTCAGTATTGGCTAAATCAGGAAACGATTTCATGTGTATTGTTTTGCAAAACGATACGCTGAATGCAGTTTGGGGCGACACCCGCGACAGTAGCCTCAATATCTGGATGAAAAGAATGGTGCTGCCCGGAGCAGGATCCGTCGGCATCAGCCTGATTGCTTCTGAGCAAATTCCCCTTGTGGATGTTTATCCTAATCCTTTTTCCAGTTCCACAACAATCGAATACAAACTTCAACAATCCTCAACTGTCCAAATTTCCATTTTCAACCGTCTTGGAAATCAAGTAGCTTTCATTCAGGAAAAACAATCTCCCGGCAAACAGCAAGTAGTTTGGGAAGCAAAAGGTCTGCCTTCGGGGATGTATTATTTTACGGTGCAGATTGGAAGGAAAATTTTGAAAGGAAAAATGTTGATTATTCGTTAGTGGTCAGACGACTATACGCCAAATCAATATCGTCGTCCGACCACTATTTTGACCCCCTCTGCCTTTGGCATCTCCCCCCGAGGGGGAGAAAAGGGGTTTCTCCAAAACTTGTAAGCAACTCCAAGTCTTCCCTTCGGGGAGATGTCCGCAGGGCAGAGGGGTTGACTTCCCCCCAATTTTTCCTATCTTTACCCCTCCAACATCCAAACCGATGAACCTCCGAAAAAGCATTCTCCAAATTTTACTGTTTGTATGTTTAACAGTACCAATAAGTATTTTCGCACAAAGCGACACCCTCGAACTTCCTTTTTTTGAAGACTGGAGTTCTGGTTCTTTGGAGACGAATGGGTGGTTGGCGGATTCAAATTGGAGTATAAATACTGAAATGGGTAATACTGAGCCTTCAGTTGAATTTGATACAAGGGGAGAAGACAGCTATTTTGGCGAATTGACAAGCAGAGTATTTAATGGTTCGAAACTAACGGAAGGGAATGTCTGGCTTTGTTTTGACGTTAAAATGGAAACCAATGATTCTGTACACAGAGCCCAGATGGATATCGAAGTGAATTATGGCAACTATAAATGGTTCAATAGAAAAAGATTTAAAGTCGATAGTGGAAGTTTTGATTGGTCACCTCAAAAAATAGATTTGACAGAATTCGCTGTTGGGCATGATTTTCAGATACGATTCAATGTTTCGGCGTGGGATGGAGGTGTGCAATTCTGGGCTGTTGATAATATCCATGTTTTCAGGACTTGCCCTTCTCCTTATCGTTTTTCAGTTGAGACAATCGATACGCTTGAATATGACAAATACCGCTTAAACTTTTCCTGGCAAATGGACGAACCCGATCAGGGAGAATGGCTTCATTGGGATAATGGAATTCATGCTGGAGGAGTTGGGGCAACTTATAATATGACTGCAGCAGCCAGATGGGATGCAGGCCAGTTGATTGACTACGATGGCCTCAGGATAAAAAAAATGAGGGCGTTTTTAAACGATGATGGTTTGGACAGCCTGATTTTCAAAATTTGGGAAGGTGACAGCGCAGATGTTTTAATTTACAAAGATACAATTCATCCTTTTGAAGTAGAACTATGGAATGAACATGTATTGAAATCAGATATTTTTATTGATGCTTCAAAAGAGTTGTGGGTTGGGTACTCAATAAGACACCAACCCTCCGGAATGTTCCCATTGGGTTACGATCCCGGGCCTGCAGTTGCAGGATATGGGGATATGTGGCGTGAAGACAACTGGGATGGTAATGAAGAAAGTAAAGACTGGGACAGAATCTCAGATTTTGGAATTGATAACAACTGGAACATCCAATTCTTTGTAGAAGATCCAACTGGGAATGATGTTCAAATTGGCCAAAAGCCCAGTAATAATCGAAATACCAATTTATCAGGTTATAACCTTTACCAAAGTGTGAACGGAGGAGAATACGAGCTGCGCAATTTCATCCCTTGGGAATACGGCGATACTACCTACAGCATTGGAATTTATGCCGGTCCTGATTTGCACTGCTTCAAATTAACAGCCCTTTGGGCAAGCGAATCCGACACCTGCGAATCAGCCCCTGCCATTGCAAAAGACAATCCCGATGAAGATTTTGTTTGTGTGCTGCTGGTTGGAAACGAAGAAAATAGAATTGAACAGTCAGACTTGGTGCATTGTTACCCTAATCCTTTTTCAAATTCTACAACCATTGAATATACGCTTCAGCAATCGGCAACTGTTCAAATTTCAATCTTCAATCACTTGGGTAAACAGGTCGGGTTGATCCAACAAAATCAATCAGTGGGCAAACAGCAAATAACCTGGGATGCATCCGGACTACCAACTGGGGTTTACTACTTCCGTTTGAAGGCTGGTGATCAGTTGGCGTCGGGAAAGATGGTGGTGATGAGGTGAGTTTTTTCATATCTTTACGGCAACCAAGTTAACTGCAACAATGAAAATCATTAATTACATTCGGATATTTCTTGTGTTTTATGCCCTCTCAGGAACAATTCATTCATTTTCCCAGATCAACCATTCATCTATTCAATATCAGGAAATAAACAAATCAAATGATTATCATTCCCGTTCTTGCATTGCACCTGCCAATTTTGAAGTTGAAACGGACACAGTTGAATATGATCAATACCAGTTGAACTTTTCATGGGAAATGGATGAGCCTGAACCGGGATGGATTCATTGGGATGATGGGGTTAATGTGGGAGGTGTAGGCACCTGCCCCGATTGCTGGTTATGTGCGGCAGCTCGTTGGGATCAGGGGCAATTGTCAGAATATCACGGGTTTACATTTGTGAAAATCAAGGCGTTTTTGAATGATGATAAGTACGATAGCCTAACTTTCTTTATTTATGAAGGAAATAGTAATGATGATCAGATTTATACTTCACGTCACGATACAGTGATTGGACATGCCTGGATAGAAGATGTTCCGGATACGGTAATTGCAATTAATGGAGTTGCAGAATACTGGGTTGGATATAAAATATGGTTGCCTTACCCTGCCAATTTCCCTTTAGGTTACGACAATGGTCCGGCTATAACTGGCTATGGAGATAAGATATCAACTAACAATGGGATAAGCTGGGATAATTTGTCGGATTTTGGAATTGATAACAATTGGAATATTCAATTTTATGTTGAGGATACTAGTGGCAACCAAAAGAATATTGCCAAGGAAATAGTGGGCCGAAACGTGAAATTTATAGGATATAATCTTTATCAAAGAATTAATGGTGGCGATTTTGAATTGCTGGAGTTTATTCCATGGGTAATAGGCGACACTACTCATAGTGTTCCATTTGAAGCTAATGCAAAGGTGTATTGCTACCAGTTAACCGCTATTTGGACTATTGGAGCCGATACCTGCGAATCAGCCCCGGCCATCTCCAAAGAAAATCCCGAAGAAGATTTTGTATGTGTGCTGTTGGTTGGAAATGAAGAAAACAATTTTGGGCAATCGGATTTGCTTCGTTGTTATCCCAATCCTTTTTCCAATTCCACAACCATTGAATATACGCTTCAGCAATCCTCAACCGTTCGAATCTCCATTTTCAATCATCTTGGCGAACAAGTCGGTTTCATTCAGGAAAAACAATCATCCGGTAAGCAGCAAGTAGTTTGGGATGCAAAAGGGCTTCCTTCGGGAATGTATTATTTTATGGTGCAGATTGGAAGGGAAATTTTGAGAGGAAAAATGCTGATTATTCGCTAATGACCCCACAGCAGATTCCGTCGGTCGTCCCTCCCTCGGAATTAAACGATAAAGGAAGATTTCAAATCCATCCAACAATTAAACCAATCCTTTTTTAACCTACTTTTGCCGCTCGAAAAATTTAACACAATTACTCAAATGCAAGAAATCAGAAACATTGCCATCATCGCACACGTTGACCACGGAAAAACAACCCTCGTCGACCGCCTGCTACACCAGGTAAAACTATTCAGGGATAACGAAGATGTTGGGGAACTCATCCTCGACAGCAACGATTTAGAGCGTGAACGCGGAATTACTATCCTTTCTAAAAACGTTTCGGTACGTTACAAAGACGTGAAAATAAATATCATCGATACCCCTGGTCACTCCGATTTTGGTGGAGAAGTTGAACGTGTTTTGAATATGGCAGACGGCGTTATTCTTTTGGTGGATGCCTTTGAAGGCCCGATGCCACAAACCCGTTTCGTGATGCAGAAAGCCATCGATTTGGGATTGAAACCCATTGTTGTTATCAACAAAGTTGACAAACCGAATTGCCGTCCCGATGAAGTACATGAAGCCGTTTTCGATTTGATGTTCAATCTCGGCGCTACCGAAGACCAGCTTGATTTTCCGGTGGTATTTGGTTCTTCAAAAGAAGGCTGGATGGCTGAAGACTGGCAAAAACCATCAGAGGATGTTACCTATTTATTGGATATGATTATTGAACATATTCCAGCTGCTAAATTCAAAGACGGTACACCCCAAATGCAAATTACTTCCCTCGATTATTCCTCTTATGTAGGACGAATCGCCGTTGGCAGACTGATCCGTGGAAAATTAAAAATGGGTATGAATGTTTCGCTGGTGAAACGTGATGGAAGCATTACCAAATCTAAGATTAAGGAACTTTATCTTTTCGAAGGATTGGGTAAAGAAAAATGCAAAACAGAAGTGCTGGCAGGTGATATTGTCGCCCTGATGGGGATTGAAGATTTTGAAATTGGCGATACTGTTGCCGATGCTGAAAATCCAGAAGGTCTCAAAGCCATCAAAATTGACGAGCCCACAATGAGTATGGTTTTTACTATTAACAACTCTCCATTTTTTGGTAAAGAGGGAAAGTATGTTACTTCAAGGCATTTACGTGACAGACTATATCTTGAGATTGAAAAAAACCTGGCGCTGAAAGTGAAAGAAACTGCTGCTGCTGATGCTTACCAGGTTTTCGGAAGGGGAATCCTTCACTTATCCATTCTTGTCGAAACCATGCGCCGCGAGGGTTATGAATTGCAATTGGGCCAGCCGAAAGTGATTATTAAAGAAATTGATGGTGTAAAACACGAACCCATTGAAAGCCTTACAGTTCTTGTTCCTGAAGATTTTTCGGGAAGGGTAATCGACATTGTTACTTTGAGAAAAGGCGAATTCCTGAATATGGAACCCAAGAATGACCGGATGATGCTGGAATTTACCATCCCATCCAGAGGGATTATCGGACTTCGGAACAGCATTCTGACTGCCACACAAGGTGAAGCCATTATTGCACATCGTTTTGAGCGTTTTGAGCCTTTTAAAGGGGAGATTAAAACAAGAATCAATGGTGCACTGATTTCGATGGAAACCGGAACAGCAATCCCTTTCGCTATTTTTAAACTGATTGACAGGGGACGTTTTTATGTTAATCCGAATCAGGAAGTTTATGCCGGACAAGTGATTGGTGAGAATAGCCGCGCTGGTGATTTGGTGGTAAATGTGAACAAAACCAAGAAAATGAGCAATATGCGCTCTTCCGGTGCTGATGATAAAGTACTGATGCCACCTTCTATTAAATTCTCACTGGAAGAATATATGGAAATTATCCGGGCAGACGAATACCTGGAAGTTACTCCAAGGTCATTAAGATTACGTAAGATTTTATTAAACGAACACGACCGGAAACGCGCAGCGAAAACAGTTTAAACAATACAAGGAAACGTTGCGTCTTTGCGTCGCTGCGTGCGTTATTTCCCTAAAAAATGAGTAGTATCCATAGCGTACCGAATATCATAAATATGAGTAGGTTGAGTAAGGTAACCAATCCCCCCAGTTTGTAAACCATACTATTCTTCAAATACCCACTACCGGCAAACAGCACATTACAACTCGATGCCTGCGGGGTAAGCACCGAGAAAAAGTTTGTGGCAAACAAAAGCATAAGCGCCAATAGGGTAGGGGGTACTCCGGTTGCGATTCCTGCACTAAGAAAAACACCGTACAAAGCCAATAATTGCGCTGACTGACTCACAAATAAATAGTGAATCAAAACGTAGGCAGTAATTAAAACTGTGTAAACGACCGGCCAGGAAAATCCACTCAGATGATGCGAAAGTTGTTGCCCGATATAACCCATAAATCCGAGTTTGTTTAAGTAAGAACTCAGCGTGTAAAGAATAGCAAACCAAATAAACGTGGCTAATGCTTCCCCTTCTTTTCGCATATCCGCCATTGTAAAAACATCCGTCACCATCAGAATTCCCAACCCCAGAAAAGCGATGGTTGCCCGGTCAATTCCCATGGAAGAAGGCATTGCCCAGGCAGTCACCATAATGACAAAAACGATGAGGGTAATGATTTCATGGCGGTTCATTTTGCCAATTTCATGGAGTTTCTTTTTTGCATTTTCAGGTGCATGAGGTGTTTTCTTCATTTCAGGAGGAAAAACCTTGTACAGCACAAATGGAACCAAAGCTGCGGCAATAAGTGTTGGTGGCAATGCTGCCAGAAACCAATTTCCAAAATTAATGTCCACGCCCCATTCTCCTGCAATGGCAGCACCAACGGGGTTAGCAGCCATTGCTGTTAGCCAAAGTCCTGACGAAAGACTTAATCCATACATACTGACAAACATGAGAAAGCTGCCGATTTTCTTTGCTGACGGTGTGTCGGGATACGAACCGTTTGATTCTGCCAAAGAAAAAATTACCGGGAACAAAACCCCGGAACGGGCAGTATTGCTTGGGAAAGCGGGGGCAATCATTAAGTCGGTAACTAGCAGGCTGTAACCCAAGCCCAAAGTTGAATGCCCAAACCGACTAATCATCAGGAGTGCAATGCGGTTACCAAGTCCTGATTTTACCACGGCTTTGGCAATCAAGAATGCCACGAGTATCAATAAAATAAATCCTTCTGAAAAGCCAGAGAAAGCATCTGCCGGTGGTAAAGTCCCTGTTAAAATAGTAATTGCCAGGGCAAGTATCGAAGCAGGAAGTACATTGAAAGCATTGAAAACCACACTAAAAATAGTGGTGATAAATATAGCAAACAAATGCCATTCCTGTGGTCCTAATTCAGCCGGCCTTGGTGAAAACCAGAGGGCAATGCCAAAGACTATGATGAGGATTCGTTTAATCAATAAATTGAAGTTTACACTTGCGCACAAGTAATATATCGCCTACGGCGAATTAGTTTAGCTGTTTTTTGTTACAATAATAACAACCGCTACGCGGTATAATATTCTAGATGTTTTGCCCGTAGGGCATCAATTATTGTAATTATCAAGCATAAAGCACGGTGTTTTCCCCTTAGGGGATACATTCTTGTGCA
>QMPA01000191.1 GCA_003650365.1 Bacteroidota bacterium
AATTAAGCAAGAAGCAATAAAACATCAAAACCTAACACTTGCTGAAGAATTACAAAAATTACGGGATGAATTACAAATGAACGAAACAGATGACTTGACTGATATTAACGAGAACAATTTTAATTAGCGTCCAACCATAAAGTCACTAATTATATAAACTATGTTGACACCTAACTTGCAAAGTCTTTAAGACTTGGTAAGTTTTCAAAAGAACTTAAATTTACGGACAGATTAACAATGTTAATCCAATTAGAAACATAAACATATGAAAAAACTTTTCCCCCTTGTACTTGTTTTGTTATTTTCAACTCCACAGTGTTCCGACACAAACAACTTAGCCATCAAAAGTTTACATTGTGAGTATCTTGAAAATCCACTTGGTATTGATATAGAAACACCTCGTTTAAGCTGGAAAACACAAACTAATAATGATAATATTCAACAAAAAGCCTGGCAGGTTTTGGTCTCTTCTGATAAGGCAAAGCTTGAAAACAATGAAGGTGATTTATGGGATACCGATACGGTATTTTCAAATCAATCAACACAAATTAAATATGCAGGCAAAGCATTACATTCCGGACAGAAAGCATACTGGAAAGTCAGGATTTGGGATCAAAACGATAATATTTCGCAATGGAGTGAAATTGCAAGCTGGGAAATGGCACTACTTGAACAATCTGACTGGGAAGCAAAATGGATTGGTGATATAGATTTTATAAAGCCAGAATTAGGACAGGCAAACCCTGCCCTGTATCTTCGAAAAAGCTTTGAAATAAAAGATATTCCAGAAAATGCACGTGTTTACATCAGCGGATTAGGTTACTACGAATTATACATAAACGGAAAAAAAGTTGGAGACCATGTTTTATCTCCAAATCAAACAAATTATGATAAAAAACAAGCAGAGTTTTTTGAAAACACCAGCATGGCCAATGGGGATAGCCGAGTATTGTATGAAACTTTTGATATTGGCAGTTATCTGCACAAAGGTGAAAATATTGCTTTGGTTATTCTCGGTAACGGATGGTACCTTCGAACCGAAAGAGATGAATATCTTCCTCTATCATACGATAGCCCTCGTTTAATTGCCCAATTTGAAGTAAAATATGCTGATAAGTCAAAACAGATTATTGTTAGTGATAAATCATGGAAAATAGCAGAAGGTGCAATTACTGATAATAGTATTTATTATGGTGAAATTTATGATGCCCAACTTGAAGATGCAAATTGGTATATAAAAGGATTTAATGATACTAACTGGAAAAATGCCAAAATTGTACATGCTCCTACTGGAAAATTACATGCGCAAATGTCACCACCCGACAGAATAGTCGATTCAATTAAACCGATTTCAATAGTTGAAATTAGTAAAGAAGTTTACCGTTATGATTTTGGAACTATGTTTTCAGGATGGATAAAACTTAAAGTAAAAGGAAACAAAGGAGATCGTATAAAACTAAGTTTTTTTGAAGATAATGGCAACAACTATGACCAAACAGACACATACATTTTAAAGGGCGAAGGAATAGAAGAATGGGAACCACGATTCACATGGCATGCCTTCCGGTATGTTGAAATCAGTGGAGCTTCAAATCCACTTACTATTGAAAATATTTTAGGCCAGCTTGTTAATACAGATGTAAAACAGGCAGGCAATTTTGAATGTTCAAACCAGTTGTTTAACACTATAACTGACCATTTTAGGAATACCCAATTAGGTAATATGCACGGCGGTGTGCCAAGTGACTGCCCACACCGAGAACGACGTGGATATACCGGCGATGGACAAATTGCAGCACAGGCAGCAATTTACAATTTGGACATGAAAGCTTTCTATACAAAGTGGCTAAACGACATTGCTGATGCCCAGGATAGCGAAACAGGATATGTTCCTTATACTGCACCCTATCATAGTGGTGGCGGAGGTATTGCCTGGGGTTCGGCTTATATTATTATGCCCTGGTATATGTATTTATATTATGGTGACAAATCGGTTCTTGAAAAACACTATACAGGAATGAAAAAATATATTCACTATCTGAAAAATATGTCTAATAAGGATGGGTTAATATATGATGTCAAGGATTTGGGTGAATGGGTTCCACCTACACCAACTGAAATTCCAGCAGATTTTGTCAGCTCTGCTTATTATTATTACGATTTAAGCCTTATTGCACAAATTGCAGAAATACTTGGCGAAAATTCAGATAATGAAGCATTTAATCAAATAGCAAAAAAAACAAGAACAGCTTTTAACAAAAGGTATTTAAATTCAGAAAACAATAGTTATTCAATAGGCAGACAAGGCGCCAATGTATTCCCCCTTGCATTTGATTTGGTACCAACAGAATATATTCCTGCTGTGTTTAAAACACTTGAAAACCATATTGAAATTAATACAAAAGGGCATTTTGATACCGGAATGATGGGAACACCTTATGTTCTTGAAGTCCTTACGAAATACGGAAGAGCTGATTTGGCTTATACGCTCATGAACCAAAGAGATTTCCCAAGTTTTGGCTACAATATTGAAAGAGGTGCTACCACCCTGTGGGAAACCTGGACAGGAAACGAATCGCACAGCCACCCGATGTTTGGAAGTGTTACGGCATGGTTTTATCAGGCTTTGGGAGGTATTAATCCTGATGCAGACAATCCCGGCTTTAAACATATTATTATAAAGCCATCTATTATCAATGAATTAGATTTTGCAAATATCAATTATTCTTCTATTTACGGAGATATAACAAGTAAGTGGGAATTAAAAAACAATGATTTAAAATTGACTGTTTCTATTCCGGCAAATACAACAGCCTCAATTTATATTCCGGCAAACAAAGCGGAAAATGTAAGTATTGATAAAGCAGGTATTAATCAGATAGGTACTAAAAACAATTTAGTTCACTATGAAATACCTTCCGGTAAATATACATTTACATCAAAACAGCTTTCCGGAATTTTAAAAACACCTATGCTTCCTGCACCAGTAATTACTCCAACTGACACCACATTAATTTTACCTGATTCTGTCACTGTAAATATACGTCAATATACTAATGATGCTGAAATAAGATATACTTTAAATAATGATGAACCCAATGAAAACTCACAACTATTTACAAAGCCTTTTGATATACACAAAAGTACAACAGTAAAAGGAAAAGTTTTTAAAAACGGTGTAGAACCAAGTATTACAATGACAAGCAATATTATTTTTGTCGATTCATTAAAAAATGGAATAAACTTTAATTATTATTTGGGTGATTGGGTAAAACTTCCTGATTTTAGTAAATTACCAATAAACAGAAGTGGGGAAGTATATAATTTTAAGCTTGATGAATTAAATAATTTAGTTAATCAGTTTGGAATAGTATTTACAAGCACTTTAGATATTGAGCAGGCAGATAATTACACATTTTATCTTAACTCCAATGACGGAAGCAAACTATATATCGACAATAAACTAATTATTGAAAATGATGGTTTACATGGTGCTATTGAAAAAAGTGGAACAGTTAATTTATCTGCGGGAAAGCATTCTATAAAAGTTACTTATTTCCAGGCAGGAGGTGGCAAGCATTTACAAATATATTTCTCTAGTAGTAAAAATGAGAAATCCAGGATTTCACCTTCAATACTGTTTAAGAATTAGAAATAAGAACATTTATTATTTATAAGTAGTACTTGCACGAAAACTCAGTATCAGATAAGAAAACGTCAAGAATGAGGCTTTCGTAGTTTTGAAAATCAGGAGTTTACTTATGTAAATAACTGTTTTCAAAACAAGAGTAACAAAATTATTGACGTTTTCTTGCTGAGACTTGGTATGATTTACATAAAAAAGATTATCGCTTTAATAATTATCTTTAATTCTATGCTGATCGTTCTGAAAGCACAGAAGACAGAACTATCTACGAATAATAGTATTATTAAGGTAAAACTGGATTTAAGCAGAGGGGGAGCAATTAACTATATTTCTCTTTCAGGGACTGATAGAAATCTTGTTAACATATACGATGAAGGTCGTTATATTCAGCAATCTTTCTATGCCGGAAAATCATTAGACAGAACTTCTGAAGGGCAATCTTCAAGATGGTCTCCCTGGTCATGGAATCCAATACAGGTTGGCGATGCTTTTGGTAATCGTGCCCAAATTATTGATTTTCAAAAGCATAAAGATACTCTATATGTAAAATGTATTCCAATGCTTTGGGATATGAATAATAAACCGGCCAAAGCGGTGATGGAGCAATGGACTATTTTAAATGAAAATGTTATTGAGGTGCGTAATAAACTTACGTGTTTAAGAACTGATTCTCTTTATGAGGAAAATATATTAAATGATCAGGAATTACCAGCAGTTTATCCAATATCTGCATTACACAAATTGTATTTCTACGAAGGTAAAAAACCATTTATTAATGATACATTAAGTAATCCGCCAGCAGTTAACTTATCCAGTGGTTTTTGGGGCAGGTATCACAACATTAGTGAACACTGGATGGCTTTTGTTAATGATGATGGGTTCGGAATGGGTGTTTATAATCCTCAATGCACCTATTTTTTAGCAGGAATGTCTGGTAAACCAAATCAGAATGAATTTCATAGTTCTACATCATATATAGCACCGGTAAAAAAGGAAATACTTAATAGAAACACTGTTTATGAATATACTTATTACATTGTTATAGGCCAACTTGATGAGATACGTGAGAAAGTATATGAACTAAATATAAACCAGCCAGAATAGTTAAGCACTAACCTGAATAATTCCCCGCTAAGGCGGGGCAGGCTATGCGTTTTTTCTTTGTTGGAATTGAGGCGTCGAACTTTGAAGTTGTATGTTTATACTGCAAAAGGTTTGCAACTGCCTGTCCCGAACTTGGTTCGGGAAAAAGTCCGGCAAATAAAAAATACACCTTTGGTAAATTTATCATTTTTAAGTATTTTTATTACATTCTTTTAAATTACTGATTGACACACAATTAATTAAGAAGCTAATAAATTTATGAACCTTTAGCTCATGCGTAGCATAATTAATCAGGCTAAGTGCTATTTAATGTTGCTTACGCACTCGTGCAAGGCTCTTACAATATGATAGTGTCAAGTCAAACATGACCTTTAGGGCCAAGCCTCGTTCTTTTTGTTTTTTGCTTTACTAAAAAAAGATTCACGTAGCTACGGCTATATTTACTTTTTTTAGTTTCCCAAAACTCCAAAAATAACTTTGGCTTACCCGAAACCTCATACATAACTTGACACTAGTTGCTTAAAAGTAAATATACAATTAATTTTGTCTGGGTACTTAATCCTCAACTTTACCTTAGAAACGAGTAATTAAAAATAGAGGTAGACAAAGCTCTTATATTTATCACAAATAAGCCTTTTTTGTTAACCCGCATTATTCATGAGTTCTTCCACTCATGAATCTAAATGCGAGAAACCCCGATTTCGGAATATCCAAATTTGGGTATTTTGAATATCCCAAATTTGTTGGTATTGCTTAATCGCCAGAAAAACAATGAATTTTTCGGGTTAAACGGTTTTACAAAATTCCAATTATAAATATCAGAGAACCATCCGTTATGTCTATTAATTTAATTCTAATGCATAATCTGAGTTAAAAGATATTGCATATCTATCAAAAAATACGAAACTATAAAAGTCTGAAAGTATTAAATTTGGGCAAAATAATAAAAAGTGTAAATTTTATCCTAAAACAATAACTTATGAAAATTAATCTAATTGGAAGATTTATAGTAATCTCACTATTTTATCTTAGTCTAATAACTGCATGTCAAACAATACCGCCTGCACAAAATATATCTGTAAATGATTTATTTACAAATAATATGGTTTTGCAGCAGAAACAAGATATTCCAATTTGGGGAACAGCTAAGGCTGGTGGTGAAGTAATTGTTAGCCTCAACGGACAGACAAAAAAAATAGTGGTAGATACAAGTGGACACTGGAAGGTCAACTTATCACCTGTAGTGGCTGGTGGCCCTTATGAATTAATAATTAGTGGCGAACAAAGCGACACCATAAAAAACGTATTGGTTGGCGAAGTATGGATTTGTTCCGGTCAGTCAAATATGGAAATGGCCGTTGAAGCAGAATGGGGGAAAATAGATAATTCTAAAGAGGAAGTTGCAAATGCAAACTATCCAAATATTAGATTGTTCATGGTTGATAAAGCGATGGCTAATACTCCTCAGGATAACTTTACAAGTAGTGGTTGGAAAGAATGTTCACCGAAAACTATTTCGGAGTTTTCTGCAGTTGCATATTTATTTGGACGGAAGTTACACAAAGATTTAAATGTCCCAATCGGGTTAATTGAAACAGCTTGGGGAGGTACAGTCGTTGAAGCATGGACAAATGCCAATTCTCTAAAAAATATTAATGAATTTGTTGATGAAATTGATGCTTTGAAGTTAAATCAGCAGGAAAAGAGAGAGAAAGAATTAACTTATAATAAGCCACAAAAAGCATGGATAAATGAGGTTAATGAAAAACTTAGTGATGCCGGAATTTTAGCTCATGGATACAATAAATATGGATATAATAGTGAAAACTGGAAAACATTGGAAGTGCCTAAAACCTGGGAAGATCAGGATATTAAGTTTGATGGAGTAATGTGGGTGAAAAAAGATATTACAATTCCAGCAGAGTGGCAAGGAAAAGATTTAACCCTTAATTTAGGACCGATAAACGATTTTGATATTACATGGTTTAATGGTGAACAAGTTGGAAGCAAACCCGGTGTCGGAATGTTTAGAACTTATAATATTCCAAAAGAACTATTGAAAGATGGTAAAAACGAAATAACTGTTTTGATTCTTGACATTGGGAATAATGGAGGAATTTATGGTCAACCCGAAAATGTAACAATTAGTTATTCAGAAGGAGAACCTATTTCATTAGTAGGTAAATGGAAATATAAAACAGAAAACTTCGACCCATCAATATTATCACATCCACCTAATTGGCCAGGTGTTTCGCAACAAAATAGACCTACAGTATTGTACAATGGAATGATTAAACCACTATTGCCTTACGGAATCCGTGGTGCTATATGGTATCAAGGCGAATCGAATGCTGATCGTGCGGTGCAATATCAAAAATTATTTAAAACTTTGATAACTAATTGGCGTGAAGTCTGGGAACAAGGTGACTTTCCATTTCTATTTGTTCAACTTGCTAATTTTATGCCTGTTAAAAGTGAACCTTCAGATGAGCCCTGGGCACATTTACGCGAAGCGCAAACGATGGCTTTGGACCTTCC
>QMPA01000192.1 GCA_003650365.1 Bacteroidota bacterium
CTTTTGAAAGGGCCGAAACAAGGGCAGAATTTATCAGCCTTATTTCTTCGAAACTTTCTTAAATGAATATGTAAATGTGTGAATGTGTGAATGAAACAATCGCAACAGCATTTTATTACAAAAATAATATCATAATTTAAACAGTAAAACAATGAATAATCCTATCAATAAACAATTCGACTCCACCGTATCTTCCCAAACCATCCCAATGGCTAAAACTTATTTGTCGGGTGTTTTTATGTGGATGTTTTTGGCCCTTGGCATTACAGCGGCAACAGCCTGGCTGTTTGCCACTACACCTTCTCTCATGGGCATGTTAATTACCGAAACAGGAAGTATGTCGATAACAGGGTGGATTGTTATGCTGGCTCCATTGGGCCTGGTTTTATGGCTTTCGGCAGGAATCAACCGAATGGCAGCATCCACAATGGTGTTGGTTTTCATCGCTTTTTCTGTGCTGATGGGCGCCAGTCTCAGTTTCATATTTTTAGCCTACACAGGTGCTTCCATTGCTAAAACATTTGTAATTACTTCCGGCATGTTTGGTACAATGGCTGTAGTCGGTTACACTACTAAAACTGACCTCACTAAATTTGGAAGCCTGATGATGATGGGCCTTGTCGGGATAATTATTGCCAGTGTTGTGAATATGTTTATGCAAAGTTCGACAATGGATTACATCATTAGTTTTATTGGCGTGCTTGTATTTACAGGCCTTACTGCTTATGATGTGCAAAAACTCAAACGCATTGGCAGCCAAGTTACTGAAGGAAGTGAATCAGCACGGAAAATGACCATCATGGGTGCACTGACACTTTACCTTGATTTCATCAATTTATTCCTATTTTTGCTGCGTATATTTGGCAACCGTAAATAATCAATAATTTAACTGAATTAATCTATGAAGGCTTTTGTATTCCCCGGCCAAGGGGCACAATATGTTGGTATGGGAAAAGATCTTTTTGAACAGTCGTCCAAAGCGAAGGACATGTTCAACAAGGCTAATAGTATCCTCAAGTTTAAGATTACCGACCTCATGTTTGACGGTACCGAAGATGACCTGAAACAAACAGGTGTTACCCAACCTGCCATCTTTTTACATTCCGTTATTTTGGCAAATTTAATGGGTGATGATTTCAAACCTGATATGGTTGCCGGTCATTCACTTGGTGAATTTTCGGCACTCGTTGCCAACAAATCACTTTCGTTTGAAGACGGCCTGAAATTGGTTGCCAAACGTGCTGCTGCCATGCAAAGTGCCTGTGAAATTGAGCCTTCAACAATGGCAGCAATTATTGGACTGGACGATGCAACTGTTGAAAAAATCTGCAAAGACATTAAAGAAATAGTGGTGCCTGCCAATTACAATAGTCCCGGTCAGTTGGTAATTTCCGGTTCGATAAAAGGCATTGAAGAAGCCATTGAAAAATGCAATGAAGCCGGTGCAAAACGGGCATTGAAACTGAAAGTGGGTGGTGCTTTTCATTCACCCTTGATGGAACCAGCCCGTGTTGAATTGGCCAAAGCTATTAATTCGACCAAATTTAGCAGAGGTATTTGCCCCATTTACCAAAATGTGACAGGGCAATCGGTGGCAGATCCTGAAATTATTAAAACAAACCTTGTCGCCCAACTCACTTCTCCTGTACAGTGGACAAAAATTATGCAAAACATGATTGCCAATGGAACCAAAAATATTACAGAAGTAGGCCCCGGAAAAGTATTGCAGGGACTCTTTAAAAAGATCGACCGAAAGATTCAAACGCAGAGTGCAGCGGTATAAATATTTTGAACTATCTCTGTTGCAAGCGTCCACGCTTGCCGTTTACAACCAATCGCTGCTGCCAGCGTCCACGCTTGCAGTTTACAAATTAAATTCAAAAATTATTCATGCAATCTTATTACAGCAAATTCAAGCGTGGACGCTTGAAACGGGTAAGGTCGTGTGTAGCACAATAAATTCAAGCGTGGACGCTTGAAACGGGGCGAGGTCTAATCAGTACAATCGCCTCTTTCACTATTCTCCCCTACCATTTCCAATCTCAGCATATTCAAGGCAGACAAAGCCGAACGACGAATGTTACGGCCCCTGTGTTCTCCAAAATGAAATAATTTAGATTGGACACCATTCGGCCCTGCCAAAGCAATCCAAACCGTGCCGACAGGCTTTTCATCGGTACCTCCTCCCGGACCGGCAATTCCGGAAGTAGCCAGGGCAAAATCTGTTTTCAACTTTTGCTGTACGCCCAAAGCCATGGCTTCAATTACTTCCTGACTTACGGCCCCGTATTGTTCCAATAACTCAGCACTCACACCCAACTGCTCACTTTTAACATCATTTGAATAGGAAATAACAGCACCTTTAAAATAGTCTGAACTTCCTGCAATACTAGTAATCAAATGAGCGATATAACCACCGGTGCAACTTTCGGCGGTAGATAATGTTTGTTTATTTTTCGTTAATAATTGCCCAATCACTTTTTCCAGGCTGATGTCATCGTAACCAAAAATAGCTTTGGGAATGAATGCGTGTAAAGACTTACAGTATTTGTTTACCTCATTTTCCAAAACAGTCTGATCAGGTCCCGAAGCTGAAAGCCGCAGCCGTACAATTCCCGGTTGGGGCAAATAAGCCAGCTTGATATTTTCAGGAAGGCTATCTGTCCAATCCGAAATTTTTTCAGCAAGCCACGATTCACCCAAACCGTGTGTCATAATGGTTTTGTGAAAAATATGTTCCAGTTTAAACTTTTCCTGAAGGCGGGGAATGACTTGCTCAGAAAGTAAAGGTCTCATTTCGAAAGGTACACCCGGCATGGAAACGAATACCTTGTTATTTTTCTCGAACCACATGCCCGGTGCCGTTCCATTGCGGTTTTTCAAAGGTGTACAATTCTCAGGAATTTCAGCCTGTTTTTTGTTAACCGGGGTCAGCTTATAATTCCTTGCATCAAAAAGTGATTTTACATGTTGGAAGGTTGATTCGTGAAACACAAAGCCTACGCCAAAATATTCGGCCAGTGTGTGTTTGGTAATATCGTCTTTGGTCGGACCCAATCCTCCTGTTAGCAAAATAATATCAGCCCTCATTGATGCATCATCCAGGGCATTTGTAATTGCAATTTTTTCGTCTGATACAGCTGCGATGTGTACTACGTTTATCCCTGCTTTGTTTAGTTCCGCTGCCATCCAGGATGCATTTGTATTCACAACCTGACCGATGAGTAATTCATCGCCAATGCTAATTATTTCTGCTTTCATTCAATAGGTTTTAAAATCACTGATTTATATCCAAAAGTATCTCGTTTGCACATTAGTTATACTTTTACAAAAATATTTATTTATCAATGAAAGAAAACAAAAAGGCTGAACTGGTTTTAAACGGGGAAGGGAAAGCCTACCACCTCAACCTCAAACCGGGCGATGTAGCCGAAACTATATTTTTGGTTGGCGATCCGGCCAGGGCAAGAATTGTAGCTGACTTTTTTGATACGGTCGATTTTGAAGCAAGTAACCGTGAAATCAATACATTTACGGGTACATATAAAGGCAAAGAATTATCAGTTGTCTCAACCGGAATGGGCACTGACAATATTGAAATAGTTGTGAATGAATTAGACGCTTTATTCAATATCGATTTCAGAACTCACCAACCCAAAAAAATAAACACTTCCCTGAACCTGATCCGAATTGGAACTTCAGGGGCACTTCAAGCGGACATACCGGTGATAGATTCTTTCCTGGCTTCTGCTTACGGGATAGGTCTTGACGGACTGGCATACTTCTACAAAGACGGTCCTTTTGTGATGGAAAGGGAATTTACCGCAAGTTTTATTAATCAACTGGATTGGGACAAAGACCTTCCAAAACCGTACGCAATGAAGGGTTCCACTTATTTGCTTGATAAATTGACAACAGGTTACCGAAAAGGGATTACACTGACAGCTCCCGGTTTTTACGCGCCACAGGGAAGAGAGTTGCGACTGGAAGTAACCGACAACACAATCATCGAAAGGGCAAGTAAATTTAAGTATGATGGCGAATGTGTTACCAATTTTGAGATGGAGACTTCAGCATTGTATTTGCTTTCAGCCATGCTTGGCCACGAAGCCCTGACTGTCTGTAATATTATTGCCAACCGCGTTACCGGCGATTTTAACCCCGATTACAACAAAAGCATGAAGAAACTGATTGGGGAAATGCTTGAAAGGGTACTTGAGATATAAACTTCTTAGCGGTTTTTCGCCCCGCTGTTGGTGTCCTCACCAACAGGTCTGAGGGAATATTGTTGGTGAGGACACCAACAATGGGGATGGCAATCAGTCAATCCTCGATTTTATTTGTGGAACACTAAAAATAGATAATAACGATGTAGTAGATTCCAACAGCAATAAACAGTACGGCTACTACTTTTCTAAACCATTTTTCAAAGATCTTTATCCTATTGTAAGCGCTTCCAACACCTGAGACCGTGTAGGCAATGAGCCATGCAAAAAGAATAACAGGAATGCCTGTTGCCAACGCGAATACAATGGCCAAAAGAATACCTTCAGAACTACTGATTGTCAGCGGAATGAGCATGCCAAAATACAGCACTCCACTATAAGGGCAAAATGCAAGTGCGAATACAATCCCTATAAGGAAAACATCCCAATAACGGGCAAATCCCTTCTTCCCCATTTTATTAGTTAAACCGGAAAGCCCCGGAAAATTAATCTTAATCACATCGAGCATAAAAAGGCCAATGATAATCATCACCGGACCAATAAACTTTTCGCCATAACTTTGGAAAAAACTTTTCAGCGCAAACTGATCGGCACTGTACATCAATATTATTGCAAGAATGGTATATGAAAACACCCTGCCCAATGTGTAAACAATACCATTAATAAAAACACGGTTTTTGCTCTCAATATCCTTGCTAATAAATCCAACAGCAGTAATATTTGTAGCCAACGGGCACGGACTGATGGCCGTCATCAATCCCAAAATAAAAGCTGTTAATAATGGGATGGAAGTACTTTCCATTAAGTTGGTTAGGTATTCCACTATTTGGTATCTTATTTCTAATATTCGTGTATTATTTGGCAGAAAACTCTACGATAATTTTCTTTGACGCAGATGAACTTTTCTGACTTGTCCAGGTTAGGGATTAAATAGTTCCAATTGTTTTGTGAATCTTTTCCATCAATTTTTCAGGACTGGAACGTGCGTACATGAAAGCATCGTTGGTCAAATCCTTTTTCTTTCCATCTTTTATGATGAGCAATGTCTGGCCGGAAATACGTAATTCTTTGGTGAGTGCTTCATTTACATCTTCTTCGATGTTTAGAGATTGGAAAGTGACCGTTCCTGCTTTCAATTGCTCAGGATAGTATTCATTAAGTGCAGACCTTGTTACTTCTTCAACGGCATTACAGGTTGCACATCGTCGCTCGTTGTGAAAATAATACACCTTAACTTTTTCAGTAGAAACCTCCTGCTTATCTTTTAACTGCTGAACATCCTGTGCCTGGATTGTAAAGATTGTTCCAGAAAATAAGAGATATAATAAAATGGCATAAAACTTTTTCATTGGTCTTCATTTATCGGGTTAAAAATTCTTTTATTTCTTCGATAGAGGGAATTCGACCACTCACAACAACTTCTTCATCAATTACGAGTGCCGGTGTGCGCATTACGCCATAAGCCATAATTTTTACGATGTCTTCTTCTTTGGTAATGCTGGCCTTTATTCCTAATTTGCTTGCGGCTTCTTTTGTGGCATCTTCAAGACTTTTACATGTCGGGCAACCAGTTCCTAAAACTTTAATATCCATTGTATTTGTTGTTTATGAATTAACGAACAAAGATAGTGAAAGCTTTCAACATATGTGCAGCAATTTTTCGATACCTGCACTGCGGATAGCTAATTTGTCGCAGTCAAGCCTTGATTTTGTGCATTCGCAAACAATCAGGGCTTGACTTCAAATCCCATTTCTACTTTCTTTTAAATACTGCCCAGATAAAATTTTGCGGATTCCCGGAAGGGGTGGTATGTACGTCTTCGAAGCACTCAATAAGGTCGAATTTATCATTAAAAACGCAACAGAACTTTTTTTCAGAATATTGTGATATCGGCAAGCCGCTACAATTTTCAGGGCCGCTTAACGAAAATGTTGCGAGTATCAGAAAGCCCCCGGAAACAATGTTTTTGGCTGCAACATCAGCATACTTATCAATCTCATATTCAGATGTCAAAAAGTGAAATACTGCCCTGTCGTGCCAGGTTTTGTAGGGTGATTCAGTAGAAAAATCAAGGACATTGGATTCAATCCAGTTTAAACCTTCTGTATTGATAACAAATCTGCTTTTACTTCTCTCAAGAGCCTTTGCTGAAATATCCAAAATAGTTAAATTGGAAAATCCCTGATTAAAAAGGTGCTTAGACAAAAAGGAGTTGCCTCCCCCAATATCAATAAAAGAAGCATCTTTTACCGGGGCATATTTTTCGACGAGCTTAAGTGAGATTTCCGGATTTTCCTGGAACCATCCGACTTCCTGATCAGCTTTGGTTTCGTAAACGGTTTCCCAATGTTGTTTGCGATTCATTTTAAGGGTTCTTTATGTTAAAATATATTTTAATGACCCTACCTAAATCCTCCCCCAATGGGAGGACTTCGGTTGCTCCCAAGTTTTGTGAGTATCTCTACACCCTCCCATAGGGGGATGGTCGGGGTGGGGCTTTAAAACTCAATAATACTTCCACCCCACGAAAAACCGACACCGAAGCCTGCTATTAAAATTTTATCACCCCTTTTACATTTACCCGTTTCGATGGCTTTTTGCAGAGCAATGGGGATGGTTGATGAAACTGTGTTACCGGTGTTTTCCAGTTCAATCACAATTTTTTCCTGTGGGATTTTTAGTTTTCGGCCGATGGTTTCCAAAATAATTTGATTGGCCTGGTGGAAAACAAAAAGGTCAATGTCGTCAAGAACAAGCTTTGATTGTTCCAATAATGTATTGACAAGCTCCGGTGCTTTAGCTACAGAAAAGTTAAATACTTCTGAACCATTCATATAAAAATTGGCATGGTTTCGCACATTGCCAAAGTCATCCAAAAAATCAGCTTCAGCAAACTGTGGAAGCGGAAAACGTTCGCGGCCCTGCTTAATAATAATCTGGTCGAAACGGCTGCCATCAGTCCCAAAAACAAACTTTCCCATTTTGCTTTTCCCTGATGAAATCTGAATCAAAGAAGCAGTAGCTGCATCGCCAAAAATAGC
>QMPA01000193.1 GCA_003650365.1 Bacteroidota bacterium
TCTTGAATTTGATCCTTGTATGTTTTGTCATGATTTTTTCTTGCTCCGCGAAAAAAATCCCGCCAAAACGGTTTACTGCTTATTCATATCCCCGGGTTGAAACCCGGGGTTAATAAGATTTCACCCCTTCGGGGTTGATAATCATCCCCTTGTGTGTTTAATAATCATCATGGATGTTTCATGTGTTTATAATTTTGTAATATCTTGAATTTGATCCTTGTATGTTTTGTCATGATTTTTTCTTGCTCCGCGAAAAAAATCCCGCCAAAACGGTTTACTGCTTATTCATATCCCCGGGTTGAAACCCGGAGCTAATAATATTTCACCCCTTTGGGGTTAATCATCCCCTTGTGTGTTTAATATCAATCATGGATATTTCATGTTTTATTTTAATGCGTATATGTATGACTGTGTAAATGCGTGAATTATTAAATATGTAAGTTGTTTGATTCATTTCTACCTTCCATTCTACCAATCGCTCACAATACAACCACCTCCCCTACTTTCAAGAATTTAATCTGCTTGTTGCCAAAGGCTTCCAAAACCCGTTTTGGTTCTCCCAATGGTTCATCACCCAAATCGTAAGTGCCAAAGTGCATGGGGATGAATGTTTTTCCGCCAAGTATCTGAAATGCTTCGTATGCCTCCTGAGGCGATAAATGGGCTTCCTTCATAATGTCTTCCGGCTTGTAAGCGCCAACCGGTAAAAGACAATAATCAATTTCGGGAAACATTTTTGCTGTCTCCTCAAAATGGTCTCCCATGGATGTGTCACCTGAAAAATAGACGATTTTTTCCTTATACTTAAGAATGAAACTTCCCCAGCAGGTTTTGTTGAAATCAAACAATCCTCGCCTGTTCCAATGTTTTGCAGGCATTAAAAACACTTCTAATTCAGTATTGATTTTATACTTCTGATACCATCCCGCTTCCTGAAACTTTACACCTTTCTTTTTGAAGAAAGAACTGTTATCCAAAGGGACAAGTGCTTCAATATCAGGATTGACGCTGATTAATTTGTTCAGTGTTTTCTTATCGAAATGATCGCGATGACCATGAGAAAGCAATAGGTAATCAATCCCTTTTATTTCTTCAATATCGCAGGGGATTCCAATATGGCGTTTGATAAATGACAGATTATAAAAAACCGGGTCTGTTATCAGGGTAGTGCCACCCAGTCTGATAAAAAAACTTGCATGCCCCAGCCAAACAATCATGTCCTCAGTCGAATGAATCCAGTCAGCTCCTTCTATCAATTCCAGCCTAAAATCATCGTCCTTTTTTTCTTTTTCCTGTGGATTCGTTGAAAACACTTTCCACTTAAAAATATCAATTGGGGTTTTTTGTTCGTCTTTTTTATCAAAATTTACATACTCTCCATCAATTTTTATATTGCCTTTCCAATCGGGTTTAATCGTTTGAAGCTCTTTATTTAGTACGTATTCTCTCAATTCTTTTTCTGTATAATTATTGATTGTTACAAAGACAAAAATCAGCACTAAAAGTGCAAGCCTGATTTTCCAATTTTTTTTCACTTTAATTTTCTCCCGAGCTGTTCGGCCTTATCCAACCATTTCTGACGTTGCTTTTCTGTCGATACTTTAACAGAGCCAAAATAAGTTCGTTTAACGGGTTTTATCCCACAAAAGTTCATGATGTCTTTAACAGTTTTAAAACCCGGATCGCCGACAAACAATTTATAATACCAGGGTGGCGAATCCATCGTTGAGATTATTTGTGCTGATTTCCCCTTAAGGAATTTGTCCCATTTCACAACTTGTGTGCTTTGCTTGTATTCAAAAGCAAAACCCGATATAAAAACCTGTTCAAAAAATGCTTTGAGCATGGCCGGCATTGTTGACCACCAGGTTGGATAAATCCACACCAAATGATCGGCCCAGGCTATCATTCCCTGTGCTTTCAAAATATTCTCCGGGATGGCCTTTTCTTTATTGAATCCGGTCATATCCAGCCTCAGCTTCATATCGTTCACTTCAAGTGTTTTAAGCGAAACTGACGTTTTTTGTGCACCCTTTTTAAAAGCGTTGGCCAGTGCATGATTGAAAGTGTCTTTTCCCGGGTGGCCATTGATTATTAATACGTTCATGGTTATTAAATAATTGGTTATTAGTGATTAGTTAATGGTGTTGTTTATTCGAAGAGCTCATCAATCACTATTCGCTACTCTCCACTCTCGCCCCTTTCAAAGCACTTCTGCAAATACTTACAATTGTATTTATGTCTTCATCTGTAAAGGGTTTATTTGTAATAATGGCTTTTCTTCTCATTTCCATGTATTTAATTGGAAGCCCGAAAACAATAGCGATAATATCCTCTTCATTTAGATGCTGAGAAATAGCTCCACTTTCAATTCCAATTTGCTTTAGTTTTTCACCTATTTCTTTAAAACCCTGCCTTATTTCATCTGGAAACTCAAAGCTATGATCATGATCCATGATAAATATGAATGCGATGGTATAAGGATCATCTTTTAATGCCTGGCTGAGGAAATTGAACGTACTGAACAAAACAGCATCGAGTGTTTTCTCCCGGTCTATTGCTTCCAGGACAACAGTATGAAAATACCCCATGCTTTCTACAAACAATTCTCTGACCAATTCGGCTTTGCCTGAATAATGCCTGTAAAGATAACCGTCAGAAACACCTGCTTCTTTAGAAATTTGGGCAATTGTTGCCCCATAGTAACCTCTTTCAACTATCACTTTTACAGCGGCTTCCCTTACTTCATAAAGTTTTCTTAAATCGGTTGGCTTTACCATTATCAGTAATCATTTATAAGTGAATGAATATTCATTTGCAAATGAAAACAAAAAAGGAATGCTAAAAATGATTTGAGGAAATTTTAACAATTATTAGTGAAAATGGAGATCAGAAAAAAAGCTTTATCTTATTTACTACAACAAAACCATCTTTCTAAGCTCTATTACCTGATCATTAATAATGAGCTTCACATAATAAACACCCGCAGGAAAACGCCCAGCATTCCAGATAACTGATGCTTGGCCATTATTTAATGTAAAATGTTGAATTTTCTGACCTTCCATATCGAGAATTTCAATCTTTGCTTTTGCCGGAACAGGATCGAAAGTGATGGTGGTTTCGGCATTAAATGGATTGGGGAAGTTGTTCAGTTTTGATTTTGAATCTGATATATCATCCAATCCTAAATTTGAACTGGTTTTAATTTTCAAACCAACAGGGCGATGGTCAGAAATGTAATTGTCATATTCATTCCATCCACCATCCATGTATTCATCCAATTTAATGGTTTGGATATCAGAACCATCATTTTCAAATTCATCAAATAATTCATTTGTCATCAGAATGTGATCGATATGGGAAGGCCAGGAAGGATAAGACCAGTTTTCTTCACTGCCCTCTGCAATATCCATGTCGGTGAACAAATAATTATCAGGGTCATCGGTAAAAACCTGAAACACATTGTTTGAAGGGCTGTCGGTCAGAATGTCGTTGAGGTCACCCAATACAATTACCCGATCATCAGGATGATTTTCATCAATAAACTCGTCAAGCAAATTGCATGCATCGAGCCTTCTTTTTTCTTCGTCCCAATCGTCATTGTTGTCGAGGTAACCATCACCACAACACTTCAGATGGTTATTGATAATGATATAAGTTTCACCCTCAAAGACCATTTCACAAAGCAATGGTTCCCTTGGAAATTCACGGTCGTTGTCAGCGTAAATGATGGCAAATTTCGGATTGTTCACTACTTCTGTTTTGTACAGAATAACAAGTGCAGCATAGGGGTTGGAAGCGAAATATCCATCCCATCCATCCAGGGCATCTACCAACATTTGAAAAGCACCCAAACTGGACATTTCCTGAATAGCCACAACATCTGCATCAAGTGCTTCAATAATTTGGACTACATAATCTACCGTCACTTGACCGTTTTTCGGAAAGTGTTCAATATTCCAACTAACCACATCTAAAGTGGAGTCGGTACCAAAAGTCAAATCTTCAAACTGTGCCAGCAACTGATAGCTGCTGGTAATAATAAGGATGATCAATATCGTCTTTTTCATTTGTAAGAAATTTATTTATTAAACCCTAGCATTTTTGCAGCAAAAGCATAAGCACCCATCGCAACAGCCTCTGAAGTTCCCAGCCGGCTGATACCTACTCCAATCTTTTTATCAGGAAAATAGCTGACAGTTTCATTGGAAAAAGGAACGGTAATTTGCTTTTCCTTTTGTTCAAGAAATCCGATGAGTCCTTCCGTATTTTCCAACTTGTAGGCACTGACTTCCAATCGTGATACTTTTCCACCTCCTGTTTTGGTAAAATCACCATTTAATTCTGCGACCACTCTTTGAAGAAACAAAGGATGGGCACCGGAAAGACCCCCGCCAATTACTACCAAACCGTCAATCAGGCTGATGGCATTGCCAATGGCATCGGCCAGTACAATGGCAAAGCTTTCCCAGGCTTCTGTTGCCGCTTTCCTATTTCCCTTCTTTTCGCCCATTCCGATTCGATAAATATCGAATGGTTCAGGAGTGTTTTCAAATGCGCAATTTGCTTTTTGGCTGAACAATCGTTTCACCCCCCTGATGCTTAGAACCTCTTCCACACTTTCATTTCTATTCAGATAATTACTCATCCGGTTGATTTCGGCACCTGCCGAATTATCCCCCATCCACAACTGCCCATTGCTTACAATGCCACCGCCAAAGCCAGTTCCTAGTGTTAAGCCCAGTAAATTTTTGTACTGTTTATTCACACCGGCTTCTTTTAACTTTTTATTGGTTTCGGGAAGCAATCCGAACATGGCTTCGCCCAGTGCAAATAAATCACCATCGTTATTGATAAAAACCGGAATTTGGAATTCGTTTTCCAACATTTTTTTAAGTGCAACACCACCCCTGATTAAGGGTAGGTTTTCGAGGTTTCCGATGATTCCTTTTTCGTAATCTGCCGGGCCGGGAAAAGAAAAACTGATGGCATCGGATTTTTCTCCACTTTGTTTTTCTACTTCTCTGAAGCCTGAAATAATCTTTTGCAACAATTCTTCCAACGAATCCGAATTGGCCGCCAATGAAAAGTCATCACTCGCAGCTTTCGCATCGCGAATGGCTTTAAACACCAGGTTGGTTCCGCCGGCATCGAGGGTGAGGATGGTGTTGTTGGTTTTTTTCATATTTAAAAAATTTCTGTCATTTCGACCGTAGGGAGAAATCCCCTTGGAGCAACTTTCTCTCCTGGGGGATATCTCGTCACTGCGCTTCCCTCGATATGACAGCCTTTTTTTGTTAATGTTAATGCGCCTCCAGCCAATTGCTCCCTATATTCATATCCACTACTACAGGAACATTTAACTTAATGGCGTTTTTCATTTTGTCTTCTACTATTTTTTTGACGATTTCCAATTCATCCAAATGGGTATCGAAAACCAATTCGTCATGCACTTGCAAAAGCATTTTAGATTTTAGTTTCTTTTTATTGAAAGCCTCAAAAATGTCAATCATGGCGATTTTGATCATATCAGCCGATGAGCCCTGAATGGGTGCATTGATGGCGTTTCGCTCGGCAAAAGCACGGACTGTTCCATTTCCCGAATTGATATCGCTGAGGTAGCGGCGGCGGCCCATAATGGTTTCCACAAAACCATGTTTTCGGGCAAAAACTTTGGATGCATCCATATACTTTTTGATACCGGAATATTGCTCAAAATAACTTTGGATAATATCGGCTGCTTCCCTGCGGGGAATGCCAAGACGTTCTGACAAACCAAAAGCGGAAATGCCATAAACCAATCCGAAATTCACCATTTTAGCATTGCGTCGCATATCCTGGTTTACATCGGAAAGTTCAACGCCATAGACCTTTGCAGCAGTCGCCCGGTGAATATCAAGCCCCTGATTAAAAGCTTCCATCATTGCTTTGTCTTTACTCAAATGGGCAATAATGCGCAATTCGACTTGTGAATAATCGGCAGCCAGCAATGTGTATTCCTTATTCCGCGGGATAAATGTCTTACGAATTTCCCTTCCCCTTTCAGTCCGGATGGGAATATTTTGCAGATTGGGGTTATTGGAACTCAAACGTCCGGTGGCAGCAACAGCTTGGTTGTAGGATGTGTGAATGCGCCCATCCCTTGGATTGACCAAAGCCGGCAGCGCATCAACATAAGTAGATTTCAATTTTGTAAGCGAACGGTATTCCAATATCTTAGAAACAAAGGGGTGCTTTTTCTCCAGTTTTACTAAAATATCCTCACTGGTTGAATACTGCCCTGACTTTGTTTTTTTCGGCTTTGCCGAAACAACCAATTTCTCAAATAAAATTACCCCCAATTGTTTGGGAGAAGAAATATTGAATGCCTCACCGGCTTCGGCATAAATGGCTTTCTCCAATTTGGCAATATCAATTTCCAGTTGTTTACTGAATCCTTGCAAAATTTCCACGTCAAGTTTAATGCCTTCGCCTTCCATAGAAGCCAGTACCCTGACGAGTGGCATTTCAATTTCCTCGAATAGTTTATCTGTCCCGGTTTCTTTCAGCTTGGGTTGGAAAATATGCTTTAGTTGCAGGGTAATGTCTGCATCTTCGGCAGCATATTCTTTTACGGTTTCAATGTCCACATCGCGCATGTTCCCTTGATTCTTCCCTTTTTTACCAATCAGCGTTTCTATGGAAACAGGCTTGTAATTCAAATAGGTTTCTGCCAGCACATCCATATTGTGGCGCATATCGGGTTGTAAAAGATAGTGCGCGATCATGGTATCGAAAAACTTTCCTTTTACCTCAATGTCATACCATTTCAGGATGGAAATATCGAATTTGATGTTCTGCCCGATTTTCTCAATCTTATTGTTTTCAAGCACAGACTTGAAAATATGCAGGAATTCCCGTGCTTCATTGTAATTTTCCGAAACGGGAACATACCAGGCTTCGTGTGCTTGAAAGGCAAAAGAAATGCCAACCAATTCGCTTTTATTGGCATCTACTCCCGTGGTTTCCGTATCGAAGCAAAACGATTGCTGTTTGTTCAGCAGTTTGGCTAATGCTGCCGCTTTTTCGAGGGTGTCAGTTAAATGATAAGTGTGGTCGGTATCGGCGATGGTTTTGTATTCAGATTGGATTTCCGGTTCTTCCGTAGGTAAATCGGCAAACAACTGGCCTTGCACAGCTTGCTCATCAGCACTATCTTCTATCGAA
>QMPA01000194.1 GCA_003650365.1 Bacteroidota bacterium
ATTGCAGGTGCAGCAGGCGAACAAAAACTGATTGCCAACTTTAGCTATTTCACAGGGGCAAATGTAACATTGGAAGACCTGAAAACAGGAGACACCCAAAACCTTAGCGAAAATGGCACTTACAGTTTTACAGGCTCAAAAGACGACAGCCCCGAGCGTTTCTTACTACACTTTGCATGGTCACCCGATGGTATTGGTGATGAGTTTGAGGATGTTTCTTCAAATATAAATATTTATGCTTATGACAACAAAATTTACATTCGCTCAAGCGAAGAAGCCATTAACCAAAGCGGTAAAGTCTATGTTTACGACCTGATGGGACGCGAATTGGCTCAACATACTATTGAAGGAACAGAGTTAATTAAGTTCCCGGTTAATATTACAAATAACTACGTTGTTGTAAAAGTTGTAAAAGACGGCTCAACAAAAACTCAAAAAGTTTATATCAAATAAGGAGGACAAAAAATGAAAAAGATTCTAAAAAATATAATAAAGGCTTTTGCCATTGTGCTTTTTGTAAGTACTGCTTATACTGTTTCGGCACAACCTCCTCCTCCTCCGGGAGGTGTAAGCGGCGATGGTGGAACCCAAGGCGAAAAACTTGGGGGCAATGCCCCAATTGGCGGAGGTTTATTTATACTACTTGGTCTTGGAGCTGCTTATGGTGGGCGCAAGGTTTATAATTTGCGCAACAAATTGGAGGAGTAGTTTTTAGTTATGATACAGCAATCAAAAATAGATATCAAAAAAATAACCACTAAAATATAACACTTACTAATATTCTACACAAGGGTCTGGCTAATGTCAGGCCCTTTTCTTATTTTTGCTCAATAATTATTTCGCAACCATAATTACAATCCTCATGAAAAAAATGAATTTTTTCGCCCTGGCAGCGATAGCTTTGCTGTTGTTGGGCGCGTGTGAAAACACGAAAAAAGTAAAAGAAGAAAAGACAATGACAAAAGCAATTGACCTTGCAAGCATGGACAAAGACCTAAGACCCGGAGACGATTTCTTCAGGTTTGTAAATGGTGGATGGATGAAAGAAAACCCTATCCCGCCCGAACACAGCACCTACGGCGCTTTTATAATTTTATACGAGCAAAACCAAGAAGACCTGAAACAATTGGTCAAAGAAGTTTCAGCAGAAAAGGATGCAAATAACGGAAGTGTCAGCCAAAAAATTCGGGACTTCTACAACAGTGGAATGGACACAATCCGGATTGAAGAACTGGGTGTAAATGCAATCCGAAAAGACATTGACGAAATTAACGCTCTAAAAAGCAAAACCGATGTTCAGGCATACATCGCTAAAACACACAAAGCCGGGGCTTCAACTTTATTCTACTTTTTTTCCAGTGCCGACCAGCGAAACAGCAGTATGGAAATCGCCAACTTTTACCAGGGTGGACTGGGTTTACCCGATGTTGATTACTACCTGAACGACGACGATCGCTCCGTCAAACTACGTGAAGCCTACAGCATTCACCTTGCTAAAATGTTTCAGTTAATGGGTGATGATAAAGCCACTGCAATCAAAGGTGCAGCAACCATTTTAAAGATGGAAACCAGCCTGGCCAAAGTTTCTAAAACAAGGCTCGAACGCCGCGACCCCATTGCCAATTACAATAAAATGTCTTTGGCAGAATTGAAGGAATTATCCCCTGATTTTGACTGGGATATTTACTTTACAACACTTGGCTTACCCGATCCGGGAGACATGAATGTAAGCCAGACAGATTTTATTGCAGGATTGAGTCCACTGATGAAACAATATTCGCTCGACGATTGGAAAACATATCTGCTTTGGAGCTTAGTTGATGGATCTGCAACTTATTTGAGCAATGATTTCGTGGAACAGAATTTCGACTTTTTTGGAAAAACACTCTCCGGCCGCCAGGAAATGCGGGCACGCTGGAAAAGAGTACTTGACAATACTTCCGGGGCATTGGGTGAAGCCATTGGACAGCTTTATGTTGAAAAACATTTTCCGCCAGAATCGAAAAGTCGGATGATTACTTTGGTTGAAAACCTCAGAAAATCCTTTGCCCAAAGAATTGCAAAACTGGATTGGATGGATGAAGAGACCAAGAAGAAGGCCATCGAAAAACTGGATGCCATCACCGTAAAAATTGGCTATCCCGATAAATGGAAAGATTATTCAAAATTAAATGTTGTTGCTGACAGTTACCTCCAAAATGTTCGGGCAGCCAACACCTTTGAGTTTGACAGAACCTTGGAAAAAATAGGAAAACCTGTCGACAAATCCGAATGGGGAATGACGCCGCAAACGGTAAATGCCTATTACAATCCCACCAATAACGAAATTGTTTTCCCTGCCGGGATTTTACAACCACCCTTCTTTAATAAAGATGCCGATGATGCTGTAAACTATGGTGCTATTGGCGTGGTAATTGGCCACGAAATGACCCATGGTTTTGACGACCAGGGCAGGCAGTACGACAAAGATGGCAACCTGAACGACTGGTGGACTGAAGACGATGCCAAACGCTTTGCTGACAAAACAGCTTTACTGGCCAGTCAGTACGACAATTACACCATTCTGGATTCCTTAAATGTTGACGGCCAACTGACCATGGGAGAAAACATTGCCGATTTGGGCGGTTTGAATATTTCTTTTGATGCGCTTCTGATGTCGATGAACGGCAACAAACCGGCCCCCATCGAAGGCTACACTTACGACCAACGCTTCTTTATGGGATACGCACAGGTTTGGCGACAAAACATCCGCGACAAAGAATTGATGCGCCGCCTGAAAGAAGACGTCCACAGCCCCGGAGAAGCAAGAGTGAATATTCCACCTTTCAACATGGATATTTTTATCAATGCTTTCGGAATCACAGCTGACGACAAATTGTTTATTCCTGTTCAGAAAAGGGCTTATATTTGGTAAGAACTATCCTGGACGAATGGAAAGATGGAAGGCTTTTACCAACGGTCTTCACTTAACCATTCAGCCATCAAACAGCCACATTCTAGTGGTCGGACGACTTCTTTGCTTCGATGTATTAGTCGTCTGACCACTTTATTAAAGCATCCAACAGCCAAACCATCCAGCCATCTAACCACCCAACAATCCAACAATCTAACCATCCAACAACAGAAATGCTTACTTTTACACCTCAAAATCTTAAACCCCAAATTCACATGAAAAAAACATTTTATCTGTTGTTAACCGGCATTTTCTTATTGACCGGTTTTGCTATCAACGCACAATCACTAAGAGGTGCTGCTGAAGATCAGTTACCACAAGACACCAACGTTATTACCGGAACACTCGACAATGGTCTGAAGTATTACATCCGGAAAAATACCAAACCCGAAAAGCGTGTTTCGTTCCGATTGGTCGTCAACGCAGGTTCTGTCCTTGAAGACGATGACCAGCAAGGTATTGCCCATTTTAACGAGCACATGGCTTTTAATGGAACAAAAAACTTTGACAAAAATGACCTGGTTAGTTTCCTGGAAAAAACAGGGGTTGATTTTGGTGCCGACCTGAATGCTTATACCAGTTTTGATGAAACCGTTTATATGTTCCAGATGCCTTCCGACAGGCAAGGACTTATCGATTCGGCTTTTATGGTGCTCGAAGATTGGGCACATAACGTAAGTTATACTGATGAAGAAATAAACAAAGAGCGCGGTGTTGTTCATGAAGAATGGCGACTGGGGCTGGGTGCCGATGACAGGATGATGAAAGAATACATTCCCATTATTTTGAAAGATTCCCGCTATGCGGAAAGATTGCCCATTGGAAAAATGTCAGTTATTGATTCATGTGACACCGATGTTTTGAGGCGCTTTTACAATGATTGGTATCGTCCAAACCTGATGGCTGTTATTGTGGTTGGAGATATTGATCCGGCTTATGCCGAAAAGCAAATCAAAAAACATTTCAACAGATTGAAAGGACCCAAAAATGAAAGGGAAAGAACGGTTTATAATCTTCCCAACAACGACGAACCACTGGTTGCTATTACTACCGATAAAGAAGCTACAATGACCATGGCCGCACTTCTTTACAAAAAAGAAAAATTCCCATTTAATACGATGACTGATTTCCGCCGGGAACTTAAATTTGACCTTTATGTTAAAATGCTTAATGCCAGGATATTTGAAATTACCCAGGATCCTGATGCCCCATTTTTATACGCCGGTGTTGATTATGGTGGATTTTTAGCAAGGTCAAAAGATGCATTCACAATGTTTGCAATGACCAAGGAGAGCCGGATTAATGATGCCATCGAACTGATGATTTTAGAAAACAAGAGGGTGAAACAATATGGGTTTACCGAAAGTGAACTGGAAAGGCAGAAAGCAGAAATGAGGAGTAGTTTGGAAAAAGCATTCCAGGAAAAAGACAAAACTGAATCGCGCAAGTTTGTAGGCGAATACGTGTCCCATTTTCTTGAGGGAAGAGCCTTTCCCGGAATTGAAAACGAACTGATTATCACCAATTCCTTTTTACCTGAAATCACACTGGACGAGATCAATCAACTGGCTTTTTACATGATTAAATCGGATAACCTGGTGGTATTGATTACTGCTCCTGACAAAGAAGGCGTTATGGTTCCTACCAAAGAAGAAGTGCTTGCAACCATCGCCGATGTTGACAACATTCAACTGGAAGCCTACGAAGAAGATGTTATCGCCGAATCATTAATCAGCACCAAGCTGCCAGGTGGAACAGTAACAAAAGTGGCCACCGACAAAAACTTTGGCACAACAATTTTACATTTGGACAATGGCATAAAAGTTACTTTGAAACCAACAGACTTTAAGAACGATGAAATTCTGATGACTTCCATTGCTGATGGCGGAACTTCAGTTGTTAGTGATGCAGATTTTATTTCAGCCAGTTTTGCCAGCCAGATTATGGGCATGAGTGGAGTTGGCGACTTCGATAACATCACCCTTAAAAAATTCCTTACCGGAAAAGAAGTTGGGGTAAGGTCTGAAATCGGGACATTAACACAAGGCATTTCGGGTAAATCTGTTAAAAAAGATTTGGAAACAATGTTCCAACTAACCTACCTGTATTTTACCGAACCACGCAAAGACACTACTGCTGTTAAAACCTTTAAATCGCAAATGGAAGCCCAGTTCAAATTCATGCTCGAAAACCCACAAATGGTATTCTACGACACCCTCTACAAACTGGCCACGAAAAACGATCCGCGAACCATTGTCATTCCTTCGATCAAACAAATTAACAGTATTGATCTGAACAAAGCCTATTCGTTTTACAAAAATAGTTTTGCCAATGCAGGCGATTTTGAGTTTGTATTTGTTGGCAGTTTTAATATCGATGAAATTACTACACTCATCACCAAATACCTTGGTAGTCTGCCAGCTGGCGATGGAAGTAACAGATGGAAAGATGTAAGTCCTGAGTTTCCTGAAGGAATTACCGAGGCAGTTGTAAACAAAGGAACAGAACCAAAAAGTTCTGTTGCCATCATGATGGATGGCGATTTCGACTGGAACTTAAACAACAGGCTACAATCACAATTGCTAATGAAAATTCTGAGTATCCGTTTGCGCGAAAGTATGCGTGAAGACCAGGGAGGCGTTTATGGCGTAGGAGCACGTCAACAGCTAAGTCGTTACCCAAAATCGGAACAAAGTGTTTTTGTAACATGGGGCTGTGGACCTGAGAATGTTGACACCCTTGTCAGAACTGTTTTTACCGAAATGCAATTTCTTGTGAACAATGGCCCAAAAGATGTAAATCTGGTAAAAGCAAAAGAAACCTACCTCCGCGATTTGGAAACCAATGTAAAAGAAAACAAATATTGGTTAAACAAAATCAAAGACGGTATCAAGTATAAATCAGCATTGGCTTCAAGCGAAGAACTCATAAAATTAGTAAACAACACCAGTAAAGAAGCCTTGCAAAAAGCTGCAAAACTATATTTTACTTCGGATCATTATTTAAAAGTTATTTTAATGCCAGAGGAGGAATAAAGTTCTGTAAGATTTGTTGTAATCATGTAACTGAAAAAGCCCCTTCCAAGAAATTGTCGGGGGCTTTTTCTTTAAATTTTCTATCAAAAATAGAATGATTACTTTTGGCCGAGCAAAACCATCCTATGAAAACAATCTCCAAACTTATTTACAAATTAGCCGGCTGGAAAGCAACAGGTGGCGTTCCTGAAGGCTTGACAAAAGCGGTATTCGTTATTGCCCCACATACCAGTAGCATTGATTTTTATATCGGACGTTTTTATTGCTGGATAAAGGACATACCGATTAATGTGGTCATTAAAAAAGAAGCCTTTTTCTGGCCATTTGGTGCTTTGTTAAAAAAAGTTGGTGGTGTACCCATCGACAGAAAAAAAAGTCTCAACAGGGTTGATCAGGTTGTCGAATTATTTAAAAAAACCGACCCCATGTTTTTTGCCCTAGCTCCCGAAGGTACACGCAAAAGAGCAGACAAATGGAAAAAAGGTTTTTATTTTATTGCTGTAAAAGCAAAAGTTCCGATTCTGCTTTCATATATTGATTTTGAAAAGAAAGAAGCCGGAGTAGGCCCACCATTTTATCCGACGGGGGATTTCGAGAAAGACATGATAGAAATAGAAGATTTTTATCGGGGAATAAAGGGGAAATTTCCTGAAAATTTCAACCTTTAACATGCAGAAATTAGCATCCTTCGTTTTAAAAATTATTGGTTGGAAAATCAGTGGGGAAATTCCTAGAGATGTAAAAAAAGTAATACTTATTCAGGCACCACATACCAGCCTTTGGGACTTTGTAATCGGACGGATTGTTTTCTGGCATTATGCTTATCCCATCAAATTACTGATTAAAAAGGAAGCTTTCAACTGGCCTTTTGGCGGTTTTATGAAAGCACTTGGAGGCATTCCGGTAAACCGGAAAAAAAATGAGAAAATGGTAGATGCCGTCGCCCGCCTTGTTAACGAAAGCGATAAAATAGTGCTTGTTATTACGCCGGAAGGAACTCGTCCGCTTGTTGAAAAATGGAAACGGGGGTTCTATTACATCGCCCTAAAAGCAAAAGTCCCTATTGCCTTGGGCTGGATTGACTACCCCGATAAACGTGGCGGTATTGGCCCAATCATCTATCCAAGTGGCAATTTTGAAAAAGACTTTAAAGAAATAGAAGATTTTTACCGTGGTTTTCGCGGGAAGCATCCGGAACGGTTTA
>QMPA01000195.1 GCA_003650365.1 Bacteroidota bacterium
GTTGTTGAATTTGAAAAAGGATTGGGATAAACATCCACAAGCGGAATTCGCTCTGAAGCAATCAGGCTGATGCCTACTGACCCGGCTCCGGGCAGTACTATTCTTTTCATCCAGATATTGAGGCTGCTGTCGCGGGTGTCGCCCCAAACGGCGTTCAGGGTGTCGCTTTGCAAAACAATACACATGAAATCGTTTCCTGATTTAGCCAGCACTGAATCATAAGCGACAAGCGTATCTGAAATGCGGAAGTTTACCGAAAATTCCGTAGAGTCCTTCCACAAAGTTGCTCCCCAAATTTCCGAAGCGACAGTATAACCAGAATCGGCAGCATTCCGTCGGTCGCGCCAGGAAACCACCAAATCACCGTCTTCGTCATAATCAGCCCAAAGTAAATCCTGCATTCGTCCATTGCCAATGGGGTCATCGTTCACCCGAATGGGTGCTGACCAGTTTTCTCCACTGTTAAAGCTTTCCGTTAGAAAAACATCGGCATCGCCAGCTGGTTTTGAAAGGAAAATAAAAGCCAGATGATTTTCGTCAGCAGGATTAGCCAGCAGCAAATAACCTTTCTTCGAGAGGCTGTCCGAAACATTATCAGCCGATTCATAAACAGTGTGGTAATTAAAACTTCCGCTTTCGTTATCAAGGGAAGCATGAATGTATAATGGCATCAAATTCTGACTGAGTACCCAACTGGGATAAATACAGTGAAATGTTCCATTTGCCGACACATCGGCAGTAGGCATGGGTTGTGCAATAAAATAACCAGACAGCCAGCCTGTGGTATCGATGTAACGCCAGGCATCCCAACTTTGGCCCTCATCAGTCGAACGGCTTAAATAAGGGTTGAATGGGGATGTCGCCCCTTTGGCATTCATGGTGCTTACATAAATAGTTCCTTGTGTTGATCCAGTGGAACGGTCAATCCGAATCCAGGGACGGTCGATGGCCTTTTTCCCGGCATCGGTATGCATATCGATAACTTGCACAGCTTCTTCCCAATTCATTCCACCGTTTGTTGATTTACGGATGTAAACACCGCCTGAATCGATGAGTTTATTGTAATCGACATAAGTTAGAAAAATATTGCCCTGCTGGTCGAATGCCAATGAGGGGTCGGCTGAAGTGAATGATGAATTAACATGCGGGATTTCGACAGCTTCACTCCAGGTTACACCGGCATTAAAACTCACTTTGGTTTTGATGACAATGCGTTGAAGCCACTTCCAGCCCATCCATGCCACAACCATATGTTGGGAATTATTGGGGTTGATGGACAAAAATGGTTCGCCGTCAAATACTTCTCCATTGGAGATGTTTTTGTCCTGGGCAGAAAGGGATGAAAAGATAAATAGTGTAAATAGAAGAACTAAAGTTTTCAATTTCATTGAAATAGATTTCAAGTTATTTCACAATATTTTTTCGGGCTGACATATTCTCAATATAAAGTGCCAAAAGAGCTACCAATACTGCTACTCCTGTTCCAATGGCCGATTCTGCCAAACGAAGACCGGCATTTAAAAAAGGGTGAATTCCTTTCTCCAGTGTTGCAACAATCATGATTACAGAAATTGTAATCCCCGTTAGCTTAACAGATTTTTGCAGGTCGAATAAAAAGCAAATGAGCGCACCAACAGCAACAGCAACAATAAATCCAAGTATCGAAAAAGAAAAATAATAGAGGTAAACGCCGCTTACCAGCGCACCAATAAATGTACCGATTAAACGGTTTTTAGCGGAAGCAAAAGTTTCTTTGTGCGTCGCTTCCAGAACGATAATTGCAGAAATTACCGCCCAGAGCCCACCGACCAGTGAAGTAGGATGATGAAAGAGTTCTGTAAAATAATAGCCTCCAAGGAATGCACCGAAAACAACGGCAATACTTTTAACAAATAATGGGGTAAATGTTTGAATTTTCATAGGAATCAAAAGTAGGGAAAAAATCAACCCCTCTGCCCTGCGGACATCTTCCCCAAAGGGGAGAATTGGGGTTACTCTACCTATACGGATAGACTGTTTGATGGCTTGATGGTTGGATGGGCAAGTGGTCAGACGACTATACTCCGTGACGAAATCGTCGACCGACCACTTTTTTGTCTGTCATTAGTGGTCCTACGGATTCGCTTCTGTCATCGGACGACTATCTTGATCTGGCGTATTAGTCGTCTGACCACAATTTCAGAATCAATTTACTCTCAATCAAATAAACTGATGTGTATTTTTTCGACTGATGGACACCCTAACTAAGGCAAATCTAACGTATAAGCCCATGCGGGGGGACTTGTGTAAAAGGCCCAAGTCTCGCCCACGCACTGGCTTGGCAGGAAGACTTCAACCAGTTTATGAGTCGAAGGAGGCAGAGGGGGTCAATTACAATTTCCTATTTTTGCCTGCAAACAATTCTTAACATGATTTTCATCGAACGTCCCGAAACAAACCCCTTTTTCAATATTGCTGCTGAAGAATTTGTCTTGAAGCATTTTGAAGAGGATGTTCTTATGCTTTGGCAAAGCGAGCCCTCAGTCATTGTCGGGAAACACCAAAACACACTGAATGAGGTTAATCTGGATTTTATTCGCGACAATCACATCCCCGTCATTCGACGTATTTCTGGGGGTGGTACGGTTTTTCACGATTTGGGTAATCTGAATTACACACTAATTTCTACGGGAAGCAATAGGGAAAGGCTTATCGACTTTCACAAATTCACAGAACCGGTAAAGGCATTTTTAAATACACTTGGTATCCATTCTGAATTTGAAGGGAAAAACAATTTGAGCATTCAAGGGAAGAAATTCTCAGGTAATTCGGCTCATGTTTTCAAAAAGCGGGTGATGCATCATGGAACCATTTTGTTTAACACCAAGCTTGACCAATTGGAAAAATCCAGCCTGCCTGATAAAGCAGATATTCAAGACAAAGCCGTGCAATCCATTCGGGCGACAGTTGGAAATATTGCTGAGCATTTATCGGATGAATATACAATATCGCAATTCAGAAGTGCGTTTAAAAATTTCCTTCTTGATTATTTTAGCATAACAGAAATCCGCTCCTTCTCCCCTTCCGATCATTCCGGAATCCACAAATTAATTGATGAAAAATACAAACAATGGGAATGGAATTATGGCTACTCACCGGCTTATATTTTTCAGAATGAAGTGGATGGTATTTCTGTAAAACTATCTGTCAAAAATGGAATAATTAATGGAGTTGAGATTGATGGAGAACTTGAAAATAAAAGTTTGTTAAAGGAAAAGTTAGTGGGAACAGCACACCATCCCAAAATGATTGTTGAAGTTCTTAAATCTGTTTATCCCAAGAGAAATAGCGGCTTACTTCTTAAACTGCTTGCGCTTTGAGGTGATTGGGTTCACTCTTTCACTTAACAGAGAAATCTCTCCCAGCCCCTACCTTATATTCTTTCCTGTCAAAAATGAACACCTCCTGTATATTCAACTTAAACACTTTTGATATTTCATAAGCCAATTTCAATGAAGGATTGTATTTTCCTTTTTCAAGAAAAACAATGGTCTCTCTTCTCACACCTGTCAATTCTGCCAAATCCAATTGTGTAAGATTGCCCCTTGCTCTCAGCTCTTTGATGCGATTATTCATTAGGTTTCCGTTTAATGACAATCCTTGAAATTATTGCACTTATGGCGGACAGCATTATTCCTACACCAAGAAGAACGTCAGGATTGGGAAACCTATCTTTAACAAGAAAAATAAAGACCCAGATTAGCATTGTAATTAAATAAGCATAGTAACCAGCTTTATACTTTATTGAAAGGCTCAATTCATCATCGACAGCCAAAGCGGCTTTATTATTTTTTCTTTTCTTGAGTGGTCTGATGGCAATTAATACACTTATTAGAACCAGGAATAGAATAATTATTGGATGTATGCCTTCGAGAAAGCCAGTCTCTTTTTCAAACGCAGTTATATCGAGAACCACTAAAATAATAACGAGGTTGATTGCCAGTAATAACATTTTTTGTTTTGTCATGATAATAAATATTAGTTATATATTTCTAACACAAAGATAGAAATAATTAACTTTGTTTTATAAGTTCTGACTTTTTATTTTTCTTGATTCTTTAGATTTCAAATCCGGGCTTAGTTATACCAGGATTACAAATCCAGACAATCGGGGAATTTTTTAACCTGAGTTATTCGCAAACTGACGAGCATACTTTTGTTTTACACCGTGCTTCAGCACGGTGTTGATTTAATACATACCCAATCGGCTTTAGCCATAAACCCCATTTATAGTTAATGGCTAAAGCCAAAAAATATTTTTATTTATTGTCGCCGCCCTAAAGGACGGCATAAAACTTTTACAGGAATAATTGTTAAATAGCGCTTCCAGGTCCTCCGGATGCTGGAAGGTTGCATCGTTGTTGCAAATTATGACAAGCGGTTTCCCGCATCATTTAATGTTTGATATTTGCCTCTTCAACAATCAACAATGGAAGCACTGCAAAACAATCTGGAAACATTAAAAAACACTTTTGAAGGAGAAATCTGTTATGATGAATCCATCCGGCTGATTTATGCCACTGATGCCTCAGCTTTTCGCGAAAAACCATTGGCTGTAACTTATCCGAAAAATGCATCCGACATTCAAAAGCTCATCCGCTTTGCGAAAGAAAACAGGACTTCCATTATCCCCCGGACAGCTGGAACCTCACTGGCCGGACAAGTGGTTGGTGGCGGAATTGTTGCTGATGTTTCCAAACACATGACACGGATTCTGGAAGTCAACAAAACAGAAAAATGGGTAAGGGTAGAGCCGGGTGTAATTCTTGACGAACTGAATAAGTATTTGGAACCGGTGGGCTTATTTTTCGGACCCGAAACTTCCACTTCCAATCGTTGCATGATGGGTGGTATGTTGGGCAACAATGCCTGTGGAGCACATTCGCTGATTTATGGAAGCACACGCGATCACACGCTGGAAGTAAAAACATTTTTGAGTGATGGTTCTGAAGCTGTTTTCAAAGCTTTATCCCAAAAGGAATTTGAAGAAAAATGCACAACCGATAATCTGGAGGGAAGGATTTACCAACAGATTAATTCCATTCTTTCCGATAAAAAAAACCAGGAAGAAATCTTACGGGAATACCCTGATAAATCATTAAGGCGAAGGAATACCGGATATGCCATCGACTTGCTTTTAGATGCAGAAGAATTTACTCAGAATGGGGAAGCTTTTAATTTCACAAAGTTACTGGCAGGCTCTGAAGGCACACTGGCTTTCACTACTGAAATTAAACTCAATCTCGTTCCCCTCCCACCCCGCGAAAAAGTACTTGTTTGCGTTCATTTAGAAACTGTTGCAAAATCTTTAAAAGCTAATCTGATTGCGCTAAAACACCAGCCTGTTGCGATTGAATTGATGGACAAAGTCATCCTCGATCTGACCAAAGAAAACCTCGGACAAAAAGAGAACCGTTTCTTTGTGGAAGGAGATCCGGGGGCTATTTTAATTGTTGAGTTTGCAGAAAACAACAGCAAAGAAACAGCATCGAAAGTTGCAGAAATGGTAAAGGAAATGAAGGCCAATGGAATGGGTTTTCACTATCCTGAAGTGAGCGGAAAGGGCATTAAAAAAGTGTGGGATTTACGCAAAGCCGGATTGGGAATCCTCAACAATATGCCTGGCGATGCCAAGCCTGTTCCGGTTATTGAAGATACAGCGGTCAACCCAAAAGTGCTGCCTGAATACATCGAAGAATTCGACCGGATGCTTGCCCGTCATGGAAAAGATTGTGTTTATTATGCACACATTGCAACCGGCGAATTGCACCTTCGTCCCATCCTAAACTTAAAGGACCCAAAAGATGTGGAATTATTTCATGCCATTGCGAAGGACACGGCTGTTCTGGTCAAAAAATACAAGGGCTCGTTAAGTGGCGAACATGGTGATGGCCGCTTGCGTGGCGAATTTATTCCGTTAATGATTGGAGAAAATAATTATCGTTTGCTTAAAGAAATAAAAAAATGCTGGGATCCTGACAATATTTTTAATCCGGGAAAGATTGTTGAGACACCTAAAATGAATACGAGCCTCCGTTACGAAGCGGGAAAGAAAACGAGAGAAATAGATACTTACTTTGATTTCTCGAGAGACATGGGAATGCTGCGGGCTACAGAGAAATGCAATGGATCGGGAGATTGCCGCAAAACAGAAATCATCGGTGGAACCATGTGCCCCAGTTATATGGCCACCCGAAACGAAAGCAATACAACAAGGGCTCGGGCAAATATTCTTCGTGAGTTTCTGACAAATTCTGATAAAACAAATCCTTTCAACCACAAGGAAATTTATGACTCCCTGGATCTCTGTCTTTCGTGTAAAGCCTGTAAATCGGAATGCCCATCCAGTGTGGATGTTGCCAAAATGAAGGCCGAATTCCTGCAACACTTTTACGAATCCAATGGTATCCCACTTCGCACACAGCTCATTGCCAATATTGCAAAGGTGAACCGACTGGGTAGTTATTTTCCGGAGATTTACAATTTTGTCAACAGCAATCCTTTTCTTTCAAAAATTACAGCTAAACTGATGGGTTTTGCTCCCCAACGACAATTTCCGCTGCTCAGTAAGAAGCCGCTTGACAAATGGTATTCATCCCAGAAAAAAAGCAGAAATAGGGAGTTTCCTAATGGAAAGGTTTATTTGTTCAACGATGAATTTACCCGCTACAATGATACTGATATTGGCATCAAAGCCATCCGTCTGTTGACAAAATTGGGTTACGAAGTCGTTATTCCAAAGCATGCTGAAAGTGCACGGACTTATTTATCCAAAGGCCTGGTGAAGAAGGCAAAATTGCTGGCCACTAAAAATGTGGAAATGCTCAAAGATATTATTTCCGAAAGCAGTCCGCTTATTGGGATTGAACCTTCTGCTATCCTTACTTTTCGGGATGAATATCCGGAACTGGTCCCCACTGATTTGGTTGAAAAATCCCGGGAACTCGGGAGACATGCCCTGATGATCGACGAATTTCTGGAACGAGAAATGAAAGCCGGAAAGATCAGAACAGAGCAATTCTCAACGGATAAAAAACACATCAAACTGCACGGGCATTGCCATCAGAAATCATTGGCATCGACTACTCCTACCCTATTTGTTTTGGGTTTCCCTGAAAACTACACTGTTGAAGAAATCCCA
>QMPA01000196.1 GCA_003650365.1 Bacteroidota bacterium
CGGCTTACTCCCTTTTAACGCGATTTGAATTTGATATATCTTTTTTGTCATATTTATTATTTTCAATCTAGCTGTATCTTGGTCTGCTCCAATTGCTTACAACGTTGCGCAAATATGCCCCGTAGCCGTTTGTTTGCAGGGTTTTTGTTGATTGCGTTTATGTTTAATTTACTTCTCATATTTCTAAAAATGTGCTGACCGGCTATGGGGTATTATTTGCTGTTACCAGCTGGCTTTAATGTTTTATTTCGAATCACTTTTAAGGATTTTTACTGTTGCTGCTACTCCATTTTCTCCTTGAATTCTCAAAATGTAAATTCCTTCCGTTTGATTTGAAATATTCATTTTGATGATTCTATTTTGCTGATGGATTTCGTAAACAGTTTCTTTTAGTAATTGTCCGTTTAAATTGTATATGTCAATTTTTACTTGTCCGGTTTTATTGAAGTGTAAACTAAATTCTCCGTTTGTTGGATTGGGGAAAACGATTAGATTGGTCAATGTTTGATTTCCTCCAAATCCGTCCGGTTTATGTTCATAAACATAATGATATGCCGTATCTGTGGAAGATTGACAAGGATCTTCTGCAAATTGAGTTCTATGGTAAAGTCTGTGGATTTGATCTTCTTCAATTAATTGATCTGAATAATCTTTTGTTACGGGCCCACCTTCAGGATCAATCCATTCTGCCCAACCAGTACTATCCGGATGTTTATCCCCTCCTAGAGGAACATAAATTGTGTCATTATCTGGGACGGGAGTATCTGGAACCCTATACGGTGCTACGTTAATAACTTGTTGAGGTTCATGTTCGAAATCAGTAAAATTTCCACAAACATCAGTTCCAGTTTCAGTAACTGTGTAATTATAGGTATAATGTTCACAACTTTCTTGATCGGGATTCTGTGTTGACACTGTATCAGTTGTAACAAGAACTTCTAATCCCGAATTATCAGTCCAGTTTCCATCTCCGTCTCGAACGGGGGCCGTGTTGTCAGAAACATAGGCTTCAATTGAATGAGGCAAATTATTATCACAGACATCATTAACATCCCACTCGTGTGAATAAACAAAATTCACTTGATCACAACTTCCACCCATTACTTGCCCATTATTTTCCACCATAGTTGAATCAACCGGTAAAGCAGAATTATCTTGAATATTTGTTGGGGGGCCAAATAACGAGGAATTTAGAGTGCTCTCTATCCCCACATAATATTCTAAATCAATGTTTGATTCAAAATCTGCCGTAGGAGGGGTTGTGTCTTCAACATCAATTATTTGATCGTGGTCGGCGAGAGGAGTATTACTTCCATCATAAGCACCAGCTACACCTTCCCAACTACGAGTAACATTGTAAGTCACGTCCGTGCAGGTCGTATCATTTGTTTGAGTTGAAACATCCGAGTGAGAATAAACTGTCCCAGTGTACAAGTTTCCAGGTTCCCCATTAACAGCAACGGAAGTATCTCCTGGGAATTCATGTAAAGAATCATTGGGATAGGTTACTTGATCGAAGGGGGTCCAGGAAGTTACTAAATCTGGGTGGATGTTAGATCCAACAATTGGCGTAGCATCTAAGTCGTATTGGATTAGGCTTCTCCATCCATGTTGCCAACCCCAATTTTCATCTTCATAATACCCATACCATTTTTCTTCCGCATAATCATTAAGACTATAATCTCCTGGTTCTTGAGTAACATCTGATTGTGGTTCAAAATATATTTTATTTCCGAATTCAGTTGCATCTTGATTGTTTGGATCTCCCAAATAAACGTTATTAATAATGTGCCCGATATCTGGAAGTATTTTTGTATTGACTTTTCTAATAGGTATTCTAAAGATGCCATTATGTGCCAAATCATATTGTAAATTGGTTCCGTTTCCATTTGCAAAAATACTATTGTTTATATCATAAACACCATTAAAATTAATAAAAGTTTGATTTGAATAATTTCCACATAACCAACCAGAAGATCCAGCAGCGATTTCACTCGTGGGGTCAATAGCTAAAGCATTTTCCAGGTGATTTGTTTTCTCAGTTTCTGATTCCAATTCCCACTTGTTGATATGGGTAATTCCCCCATTAATATAATTCATAATTATTGCTTTATCTGCAGCATCAACATCTCCATCTAGGTCTGTATCTCCTCGATGGTTTCCATCATTGAAAGGATCTGTGCTAGTAACAGTAGAAGTATAATCAGCCATATTTATCGTATCATTTCCATCAATATCTCCAGATCCATACCAGTTCAAGTTAGTTTCATAGTCTTCGTCCCAAGCGGGAATGTATAGATTTAATCCATACATTGGATGTTGAGGATCACTGGGAAGGTCAGTTGTTTCTCTTGGATTTTTAGTTGTTTGTCCAAACATAAAAATCGGAATGAAGCAAAAAGCAATTGCTATAAGACTCAAACGTGTTCCGTGAAGGTTTTTGTATAGTCTATATTTCATTTCAGTGTTGTTTTCAGTTGTATTTTGATGTTGTTCAAGCTTGCTGGTAACGGTCCTGCGATGCGCCGGAGCCGCTTTGTTCTCTAATTTTTCTTTTATTGATCACTCTTCAAATTTACATTAAATTTTCAAACCGGAGGCATTAACCGGCTATGGCGTATTCGCTATTGTTGGCAACTGGGCTTTCTCTTTTCTGTGAGGTGGGGCTGGCTAGCTCTTTGACAAGTTTGGGCTTTTGGCGGTGGGTTTTTCGTGCGACTTGGCAATGTGCTTGACAGCGAAGGGTTGGCATTTTTAGTCAAATCCAAATGCAGTATGAACATTTTCTTAGAATCAATTAAATTCCCTTTGAAATCTAATATTTTACGAAAGAATCCTTGTTGCTTTTTCAATCCCTACCTCACAAGTACAACCGTTCCCTCAAGAGTTTTTGTTTTGCCGGGTTGGCTGATTTCTTCGTAAACAATACGGTAAATGTAAGCACCATTTGGAGAATCATTACCCTGGTAAGTTCCGTCCCATCCGCAATCAATGTCGTTGCATTCGAAGATTTGCTGGCCCCAGCGATTATAGATGGCGAGTTGGTAGCTACTGATGTAATCGTATTTGGGGACAGCTCTGAAAGTATCGTTCAGTCCATCACCATTGGGCGTAAAGGCATTGGGCATATAAAAGGGTTCGCCACCTTCTCCCCAAAGGACTTGTACAGCATCTGTCGATTTACAACCTTCGTAAGAAATGACTTCCACAACATAATGCCCCATGCTGTCGATTTGGATGGCTTCGGTTATTTCTCCTGTATTCCACATATAGTATTCAGCACCGTTTCCGGCTTCGAGTAGATAACCCGGTTCTGCCCAGATAGTGTCGTAGGCAGCAAAAGCAATTTCAGGAAAAGGGTTTACGCTGATATCAATGGTTTTGCTTTCTGCACAATCAATAGTGTCGGTAACAGTTAACTGATAGATCCCATCCTGGTTTTCTTGGATTCCCTTTATGTTCAGTGGTTTAATGGTACTTGTAAAATCATCTGGTCCTGTCCAATAGAAATCATATTCGCCCGTACCTCCGAAAACAAATGGTGATAAGTAGACAGTATCACCTTCACAAACCTGTATTTCAGCCCCAAAAAATATCTCTGGCCGTGTATAGATTCTTATAGCTCCAAGTTCATAGTTTACCGCAATTTCTTCACCATTGTCATTGAAAAACTGTCCTTCTCCCGGCTCGGCCTTCCAGTCTATTTGTGAGACTCCTTCCTCAATAGCACTGAATATGAGTTCTGCCATTTTTGCGTTTTCGGTTAAGGTAGTGGTCGTCTCTCCTTTCCAGGTAAGATGGACTTCTCCAAGCGTTGGAATTACATTGGCAGAAAATCCATTTTCCAATTCCGGGTGTACTTGTATATAACCCTCACATTGGATCACGTTTGGGTCATAAGTAAGCTGGACATGGAAACTGTCTATTTCTGTAAAGTTGTTCAATAGTAATTCACTGGAGGTGGCTTCACCAATACAAGTGTAGCCGTCACCAGCGATGGCATCAATGACCTGAGAAAGGATGCGGTTAATGATAAGGGTAAAAGTAGTATCGCAACCAAATTCGTCTTTCACTTGGCAAGTGTAAGTTCCGGCACTTAGGTTTTCAAATAGCCCGTTATTGGTTTGGAAGGTGTTACCATCATCGATAGAATACAAAAGGTCTCCGCTGTTGATGATGGCTTCAATTTGGATGCTGGCATCAGCAAGGTAGTCGTTTTCATGAGAGATTTCCAAATTAGTAACTTCTGGTCCGGGTATGTTTTCAATAATAACGGGATTGTTTTCAAATACAGTTTCACAATCGCCCTCATCACTGACTGTAACAAAATAATTGCCTGAAGGAAGGCCTGTAAAAACACTGTCGCTTTGCCAGTTGTCGCCGTTGTCGATGGAAAATAGCAAATCAGTTCCTGCTCCCGATGTAGCACTGATCTCAATGCTTCCGTTGTTTTGCTCACAATAAGTAACCGAAAATTCTACTTCCAATATGTCAATATCTCCGGCATCAGTGATGGTGTAGGTATCGGAGATGGTGGTGCAGCCATGCCCATCGATTACATGCAGGAAGTAATTGCCTACCGAAAGGTTTTCAATATCTATCTCATTACTCACCGGATTACCGTTGCCATCGTACCAGGTATAGCTGAATATATTAAATCCTTCAGGAATCAGGCCCGTGATACTGCCGCTATTGCCACCACAGGAGGTGGGTGTGATCACCAAGTTGTCCTCATTAAAAATGGCTTTATCATACCAGGCCACATGGATGGTATCGGACAAACTGCAACCCAAATCATTGATAACTTTTACCCAATAAGTTCCTGTATCTGAAACGGTGATGCTGAACACATTGTTCCCAATGCTGCCTGTGCTCCAGGCGTAAAATCCGGGATCATTTCCAGCGGTGAGAACAGTTTCCTCCCCTTCGCAGATAAGTTGATCCGGTCCCAAATCAGGTTTGGGTGAGTCCACCACTGTGATTACCCGTGAGGTTTCTTCCACCCTTCCGCTGGGGTAGTTGACTTTGACATATACTTCGTATTCCCCGGCATCTTCATACTCATGCACTGGCCAGAGTTCAGTTGATATTTCACCATCACCAAAACTCCAGAGGATACTGCTGGGTTCGGGTATAAAATTGGGCTGGAAAGCAATGGGTTGTCCAGCACATTGGCCTTCCCACTCAAACCGATACAGATGGTCCAATAACATATTGGGCAGGAAAGCATGTGTTTGGCGATCATCTAAATAAACGGCATCAGCCTGAAAATTGCAATCTGTTCCTCTTTTCCAGGGCTCGTGTATGACACTCACATAATCATATATTTGGCCTGAGGAATAAGGCAACGTGCAATAAATCTTCCCGTCTCTGGCCAATTGCAAGCCGTTGACCGGCCCTCGAGCAATAAACATTTCGGATTGTTTAAATTGAAGCGAATCCTCAACATACTGCATATCGTACTGATAAAGCTCCATTTCACCCTCTTTAAAATAAGAAACATACAATAATTTTGAATCAGGAGAAAATTCAACTGCCCATGGTTCATATCTGAATTCGAAAAACGAATTTTTAGTTAAAGTATAAAGTATATCTATTTCACCACTTGAGGTATTAAAGCTGCATATATCTAATGATGTTTTTTCATAATCCGAGCACGCACAAGTTTGGTAAGCAGCGACCAGGTATTTTTTATTGGGGGATACTTTCATGCTTCCCTCATTACGTATGTCTGATCTTTCGGGCGCAAAACTCAAAACAGCTTGGGTTGATAATCCTGATGATGTCAACAAAAAGGCAGCATAATATTGGTCGAAATTAAAATTACGGGTAAGTATCCACACGTCTTCCCCATTGGCATGACGGACGGACGTAAGTTTATTGCTGGCCGCCCAGACCTGTTCCAATGGAATGTTTTTTTCAGAAGTAACATCGCCCAGCCCCCCTTCAAGGTTCATATCGACTACAGAATAATGCATACCAATATCAGGATTTCCTTGCTCATCATAATCAACCGTAAATAGATAATACAGATGATCAGACCCAGGCTGTTGTACAATCAAAGCACCCATTGAAGCACGAGCATCACCTATAAAGTTCTCACCATTGGGCATAAAGTTACCCTCCCTGTTCCATATCTTCCTCGCATCAAAACAAAATAAAAAATCGCCATTGCTATCACACATCACTGACATGGCATTTGCTGAGCCGGCCTGTATTTCGTGGGTATTAACAGGTACGCCCGAATTAAAATCAAGGCCGCAATAATTGCCGAAGTACCAGATATTGGCCTGGTTTTGGGCGTTTACAATAAAGCCTGTAAAAATAAAAAGCAGGATGAGGAGGGATTTGTGTTTCATTGTTTGGTAAAATTAATGTTTTTAGATTAAAATAACCAATCCTATGGCAGTTTTTTTATGCAGTTTTAAATCGGCGGCGGCATGATTTAAGCTTTTTTGGTTTTTTTCCGTGTTGGCCTTTTGCGCTGGCAAAAACCAAATAGGCTTAAATGTGCGGTGGGTTTTCGCCTTGTTGCCAACGGCTCTGCGATGCGCCGTAGCCGTTTGCGTTAAACTAATTTTGATTTATAAAACTCATTTCAAATTTACTATAAATTTTCAAACCGAAGCCTTTAACCGGCTATGGCGTATTCGCTATTGTTAACTGCTGGGCTTGTTCTTTAAATTTCTTTGTTTTTTTATTCTGTTAACTAAAATCAAATCTCAATATTATTTTAAATTCCGGAATTCTTAATGCAAAAGTCAATTGACTAAAAACAAAGAAATTATTCAAATTCCATTTTTGAACTGAATCAGGAACTTAAACATGCGACAGCTCAGCGAATTTCCATAGGATGAAAACACTAATGCATTCTCAGTTACTTTACTCGTTTTACCAAACGATTTTCTGATTTTGTTCCGTACTAGAATTTTGTAACGGAGTCTCGTCAGTTGTCACAATTCCGTCTGTAACTATTTCTAAGAACTAATAATTTGCAAATCACTTCTAATCTTTGGAGCGACCCCGGCATAGTGGGTAACGGCCCTGCGATGCACCGTAAGGCGTTACGAAGCAGTAAATTTACAATAACTTCTGGATTTCAATGAACGTTACCACTTTCGATTTTCGGTTTA
>QMPA01000197.1 GCA_003650365.1 Bacteroidota bacterium
CACGCCTGTTCCTGCCGGTCATGATGTTTTTGAAGAACACCTGATGCGTGCTTATATGTCGCATTTCTGCGAATACTTTAAAGTAAGTTGGGAAGAATTTATCGGACTTGGACGTTATAATCCGGCCAATCATGGTGAGAAATTCTCGATGAGTATTCTGGCGGCAAAACTCTCACAAGAAATGAACGGGGTGAGCAAGATTCATGGCCGTGTTTCGCGCGAAATGTTTCAGTCACTCTATCCCGGTTATTATGCTGAAGAATTACACATCGGTCATGTTACCAATGGTGTACACTATTTTACATGGACAGATGAAGTCTGGCAACAGACTTATAAAAAAGCTTTCGGCGAAGATTTTGAGCAGCAGCAACCCGATGCTTCCCATTGGGAAAAAATCTATCAAATTCCTAATGAGCAAATCTGGAAAAACAGGCTAACCTTAAAGAGAAAGCTAATTGACAACATCAAATTGAAAATCAAACGCGACCTCACACAAAGGCATGAAAACCCAACGGTGATGCTCAACTCGATGGCGCAACTTAATGAGGAAACATTGATTCTTGGATTCGCCAGAAGGTTTGCCACTTACAAAAGGGCGCAGCTTCTTTTTACCAATCTGGAACGACTGTCTGCAATTGTCAACCAGCAAGACAAACCTGTAATTTTCTTATTTGCAGGGAAAGCGCATCCCAATGATGGAGCAGGACAAGACCTGATTAAACGTGTTGTCGAAATTTCCAAAATGCCAGAGTTTATTGGTAAAGTCATCTTCCTTCAAGATTACGACATGACGGGTGGCAAACTACTGACCAGTTGTGTGGATATTTGGCTGAACACCCCTACCCGACCCTTGGAAGCTTCGGGAACAAGCGGAGAAAAAGCCATCATGAACGGTGTGATGAATTTTAGTGTTTTAGACGGCTGGTGGGCAGAAGGTTACCAAGAGGGTGCCGGTTGGGCCATTGAAGAAAATCGGACTTTTGAGAACCAACAATTTCAGGATGAACTGGATGCTGAAATCATTTACAACACACTCGAACAGGAAATTATTCCAACTTATTATGATACGGATAAAAATGGGATTTCTGAAAAATGGATCTCGCAAATTAAAAATACAATTGCGAAAGTAGCGCCCCAATTTACCATGCAACGGCAACTCGAAGATTATTACGAGCACTTTTACAACAAACTGTTTGTTACTAGTGAAAAGATGCATGACGATGGTTTTGAGAATGCCAAAAAACTGGTTAACTGGAAAAACAAGCTCAAACAATCCTGGGACAAAATCAGTGTTGAATCACTTTTGGTTCCAGATTCAAGTTCAACCCCTATTGATTTTGGGAAACATTTTGTAGCCGAGCTGGTATTGAATATGCCTGATTTACAAGCTGAAGATATTGGTGTTGAAATTTTAATGGGTAACAAAACCAATGGTGATATTGAAAATATTACCTTCAAGGAAGAGCTTGAATCTGTTAGCCTTAAGGATGGCAAAGTAAAATATACTTGCGATTTCCCTTTAGAGCATGCAGGTGTTCATGATTACGCTTTCAGAATATTTCCAAAGCATCCCGATTTAAAATACCGCATGGATTTTGCCTTGGTAAAATGGGTTTAAGACCTTCCAGCGTTCGCAGAACCTGGAAGAGTCTGTTTGACTAATCAACGCTTCCAGGTCGTTCCGACGCTGGAAGGTTGATTCTAGAACTGGCGCGCGAATGTTTCGCGTGCCTACCATTCCTGCTCAAAACAATAAAGCACGCGAAAATTCGCGCGCTATTACTGCACACTCAGTTTTTTTATCTTTGACCAAAAATTAAAATACGCAAAATGGATTTATTAAAAGGAAAAACAGCCCTTATTACAGGTGCTGCACGCGGCATTGGAAAAGCCATTGCCCTGAAATTCGCCAGCGAAGGCGCTGATGTAGCTTTTACCGATTTGACTTACGACGAGAACATGGAAGCTACTGAAAAAGAAATCAATGCACTGGGTGTAAAAGCCAAAGGATACGCTTCCAATGCTGCCTCATTAGAAAGCAGCGAAGAATTGATTACCAATGTAGTCAACGATTTTGGAAGAATTGATGTTTTGGTCAACAATGCCGGCATCACCCGCGACAACCTTTTGATGCGCATGCAAGAAAAGGATTGGGATATGGTCATTACTGTGAACCTTAAATCGGCCTTTAACCTGACCAAATCAGTACAGCGCGTAATGATGAAACAACGAATTGGTTCAATCATTAATATGAGTTCAGTGGTTGGCGTAAACGGAAATGCCGGACAATCGAATTATTCGGCTTCAAAAGCTGGCATGATTGGTTTTACCAAATCCATTGCTCAGGAACTGGGATCAAGAAATATCCGTTGCAATGCCATTGCACCAGGATTTATCGAAACAGAGATGACTTCCAAATTAAAAGAAGAAGTCCGCGATACATGGATTCAAACCATTCCATTGCGCCGTTCGGGTAAAGCTGATGATGTTGCTGATGTCGCGACTTTCCTTGCCTCCGACCTTTCTTCTTATGTTTCAGGACAGGTTATTAATGTTTGTGGTGGAATGAGTACTTAAAACCGTTAAGTGTTAAGAGTTATGTGTTTGGTGTTAATTGTTAATCTTCTCAACATCAATTACCTCTTAACTTTTAACTTTTAACTTTTAACTTTTACCTCTTAACTTTTAACTCTTAACTTTTAACTCTTAACTTTTAACTCTTAACTTTTAACTCTTAACTTTTAACTCTTAACTCTTAACTTTTAACTCTTAACTCTTAACTTTTAACTCTTAACTCTTAATTTTCAACTCTTAACTCAAAACCCCCAGACCATTGTTCTCCAACCTAATCATTTCCTATCCCTGGTGGACTGTCATTCCGGTACTATTTGCCGGGTTGATTTACGCTGGCTTGCTTTATTACAGAAATAAAAGCAACAAAATCGGTTTTGGCTGGATTGCTGTACTCTTTACCTTGCGGTTTCTTGCGGTTTCTCTGTTGGCTTTCTTACTGCTTTCTCCATTTATTCGCAACAAAAAGAAAATCATTGAAAAACCAATTGTCATCCTTGGGTTCGACAACTCCATGTCGATGACAATGGGGAAAGATACGACTTTTAGCTATCCTGATTTTCTTTTAAACTTAGATAAAATTTCTACGGAACTCTCTAAGAAATACAACCTTGATAAGTGGGCATTTGCTGAGAATGCCACTTTGGATATTGCGCCTGATTTTACTGGCGAAGTGTCAGATTATACACAAATGCTCAGGCAAGTAAACGAGAATTATAAAGGTGCCAATGTGGGTGCACTGGTTGTTTTTGGTGATGGAATTTATAACCGTGGGATTGACCCACTTTATGCTGCTACCGAAATTAAATTCCCCATTTACACGCTTGCCCTGGGCGATACGAGTGTAAACAGAGACTTGAAAATAAATGATGTTCGCTTCAATAGTCTGGTTTATCTTGGAGATCAGTTTCCAATTGAAATCAATGTAAATGCTTTTGGCTTAAAGAATGAAAATGCGACCTTGAAAATTTTCGCTTTTGGAAAAGAAGTAGGCAGGAAAAGTATACAAATTGGCAACAATTATTTCAATAAAAGTTTTCAGTTTAACCTGAAAGCAGAGCGACAAGGAAGCCAACGTTTCCGCATAAGTATTGAAACAAATGCAGAAGAAGTCAGCAAAGAAAACAACCAGCGCAGTATTTTTATTGAGGTATTGAACAACAGGAAAAAAGTATTGATTCTTGCACACGCACCCCATCCGGATTTGGGAGCGCTGAAGGAAAGTATCGAACAAAGTAAGAATTACATTGCCGAAATTCAGTACGCCAATAAATTGAAGGCCAAAATAAGCGATTACGACCTTGTGATTTTACATCAGTTGCCTTCAAAAACCTACCCAATCAACGCTTTGCTAACAAACCTTGAAAAGCAAGAAATACCTGTACTGTTTGTTTTAGGAAAGCAGTCATCCATTTCATCTTTCAACAAAAACTTTGGTGGGCTTTCAATACAATCTACTATCGGAAAAATTGAGGAGGCCAGGGCCAATCTCAATCCTTCATTTTCACTTTTTACTTTTTCACCTGAGCATAAGCAACAACTTGAAAACTTCCCTCCTTTAAAGGTTCCGCTTGGCAATTACAAAGTTTCCCAGGGAGCATCTGTTTTTGCCTTCCAGGAAATTAACCGGATTTCTACCGATTTTCCTCTCATTGCATTCACTAACAATAGCGGGCGAAGGACGGGAGTAATTACCGGTGAGGGACTTTGGTTGTGGCGTATTCACAACTATCTTACAGAAGGAAATACCGCTGCTTTTCATGCGTTCATCGACAAAATTGTTCAATTGTTAATGGCGCGAAAAGACAAAAGGCATTTCAGAGTGATTACCAAAGGTACTTATCCCAGTTACCAAAATGTAGTGGTTTCGGCAGAATTATACAATCAATCCTATGAGCCTGTGAACGAAGTTGACGTGAACCTGAAGTTGACCAACGAAGAAGGAGAGCAATTTAATTACGCTTTCTCGGCTTACGACAAAAGTTACCAACTCGACCTCAAACATCTTGAAGAAGGCGTTTATCGTTACCAAGCACAAACCAAAATGGGAAGCAAGAACTACAGTGCAAAAGGTGAGTTTATTGTAAGCAGTCAATCACTTGAAAGCAGGAATTTGCAGGCCAATCACCGCATGTTATATAGATTGGCAGATGAACACGATGGGAAAATGCTTTATCCAGATGAAATTAAAACCCTCCCCGCCTTACTTTCAGAAAGAGGCGACCTGAAAAGCCGGGTTTATTACGAAGAACATTTCTCTGCCTTACACAGCCTTCCTGCAATTTTGCTGATTATTCTTGGGCTGCTGTCTTTGGAGTGGTTCTTGCGCAAGTATTTTGGGAGTTATTGATCCTCTTGGATAGTTTTTTTGATTTTGTTCTGTTTTCTTTCTCAACTGTGACTATGCCTATATCCTTCATTTTGCTACTTTAGTCATTCAAATATTAATAATATGAATGTGGTAAAGAAACTATTTACTTTTCAAAATGACAAATACTTCCTATTAAAAATGTTGTAGCCAGTTTTCTACAATGAAAGGATACCAATGATAAACTTAGAAGATTTAGAATTTCGAAAATTAGACTTGACAGGTTTAAAAATACTGGTAGAATGGGCTAAAAATGAAGGCTGGAATCCTGGTCCTCATGATGCCGATGTTTATTGGGCCACAGATTCTGATGGCTTTTATGGTTATTATTTAAACAGTACCTTAATCGCAGGAGGAGCAATTGTTTCTTATAACAATGAATTTGGGTTCATGGGGCTTTTTATTGTTAAACCTGAATTTAGAACAAAAGGAATTGGCAGAAAGCTTTGGCATCAGAGACTTAATTTATTAGTTAACAGGATTAATAACAATGCTTCAATTGGGATGGATGGTGTTGTAGATATGCAAGATTTCTATAAAAAAGGAGGCTTTGAAATTGTATTTAAAGGTAAACGTTATGAAAAAACAGGAATGGAATTTAATCTTGATCCTCATATTTTTACAATAAAAGAAGACGATTTCGATAAAGTTTTAAATTACGACAAACAATGTTTTGGTTTTTCAAGGCCACAATTCTTAAATCCATGGATTAGTCTCCCCGACAATAAAACTTTTAAATATTTAGAGGGAAATAAATTAAGAGGATTTGTCATTGCCAGAAAAGTTTCAAATGGATTTAAGATCGGTCCTTTATTCGCCGATAACAATAAAGTTGCGGAAGAATTATATAAGGCTTGTTTAAATTCAGTAATTGGAAAACCGCTTTATATTGACATTCCGATGGTAAATCAAGGGGCAATTCAAATTGTAAAACAATTTAACGCAAAATATGTATTTGAATGCGCAAGGATGTATTATGGGCAGCCTCCCAAAATAAATATTGATAAAATTTATGGAATAACTACTTTTGAATTAGGTTAAAAAACTGCCAACAATTGAATAGCCAGTTTATACCATAACAACGACTATGATACCTGCTGACTTCTTGGTTTGTAGAAATACCAAATCTAGTCAAGTACTTCCCTTAAAAGAAAATATGCAACCATCAATCAATAACTTTGTCTTTCAGTATATTTATTTAAACTAAAACTCAAAACCATGAATTACAAAAGCATTTTATTAAGTCTAACCGTTTTACTTTTTGTCTGTACCAGCAACGCACAGGAGCAAAAAGAAACTAAAGTTGAATCGTTTAACAAAGTGAAATTTGAGGGCTCAGCACAATGGGTATTGATTCCTTCCGATGAAGAAAAAGTTATTATTCTAAGTAAAAACGAGGATGTTTTCAATTACATCGACATCAACCAAAGTGGTGGCACATTAACTGTTAGCACAACTGACAAAAACAAGAACATCACCAAACTTTTTAATTCTGTAACCATCAAGGTTTATTTCAAATCACTAAAAAGTGTATTTTTATCAGGTGTCGGTTCTGTGAATACGGAGGATAAAATTGTAACATCAAAATTTACAGCCACTTTAAAGGGTACCGGCGATATGAATTTAGATATTGAATGTTCTGATTTTGTCGGGAATATGCAAGGGGCCGGGAGCCTGTATGTTAAAGGAAATGCAAAAAGCGGTTTGGTGAGGGTTGAAGGAGTTGGTGGTTTTGATGGCTATGAACTACTTTGTTCAAATATGGATGTGACTGTATCAGGCGTTGGTGGTGCAAAGGTTTATGCATCAAAAGTACTGAATGCCACACTCAATGGTGTTGGTTCAATTAAATACAAAGGTGACCCGGAAACAAAAAATCTGGATACAAATGGTATTGGCAGTATTAAGAAAATAGCCGACTGATTTAACAACAATTTATCTGTAAAAATATCGCAGCAAGTCAATGATATTTATGCCTGAAGAATTCAATTGAAGCTTTTGTAGTTTCCCAATAAATCTATCAACCTGAGTTCGATTTAAGGCACCTCATCTATACTTTAGATATTCAATTACTTGCAAGAAGCTTCCTTTGTGGTTCTTAGTGTCTTCCTGTCTTTGTGGCTAAATATTCTGCCACTATTCCGA
>QMPA01000198.1 GCA_003650365.1 Bacteroidota bacterium
CCAATGTTACGATTACTGTCCTTCTGACAGACGTACTTAAAAAGGATAAGCAAAAGTATTTGCTAAAAAGAGAAGTTGTTCTTCGAGAAGGCACATTCCTGCAATTCGATCTTCCGAAAACCGGATTAACTTTTCGCTTATCATTGCTTGAAGATTTGACATTTAGAAAGATAAATAATAAACCAGCGATTGCTGAAGATTGCAAATGTGTGGTTTTGGATGCATCACAATCATCTGCAAATTCTATGGCTATGATTCCCGATTTCGAGCCTTTCGAGATTGAAACCTTAAATCAGGCATTTTTCAAAACCTCAGTTAAATTCAGACCAGAATCAATATCTCATACAACCAATATTTACAAATCTTTTCGCGTATTTGAATATGGAAGATATGTGAAATTAGAGGAATTTCGGTTTTAGTATGAAATTGTTGGGGAGGGAATAAATTGCTCTGACTGGTTATTGCAGTCAGGTTACAAAATAGATACAACTGCAGTCTCAGCGTATTTTAATACATTTGCAGCATTAAAGTTCAAGCTTAGGGCTGGGTATCCCAACTCATTGAGTGGCCCCAGAATCACCACTTGAGCTTTTAAATGTGATCGGCTCTGGGTAGGGCTACTGTACGATGGTAGAACCCACAGGGCGTTCGCGCACCCCAATTACGAAAGGCTACTGTACTATGGTTGAACCGTCGCTTTGGTGTGTTTTTGTTTATGATCGTGTTCTGTAAACATCTACAATTTTACTTTGTAGGTTTTTATTGCTACTTTTGCAATTAAGATCCTGATTAAGAAAAGCCCAGGACATCCAATGGTTAATTCTGACTACGGTGCTGGTTGCTTAATCAGGATTTATAAAAATGTGATCGCGCTCTGGTAGGCTACTGCACAAAGGTAGAACCCTCATTGACTTTCACACGCACCCCAATTACGAAAGGCCGCTGTATTATGGTTGAACCGTCGCTTTGGGGTGTTTTTATTGCTTACCATTCAACCATTTTTTTGTCCATTGTTTTACGTGTTCACCAAGGTGCTCGTCCCAATATTCACCGTTTTGTCTTCGCATTTCACCTGACATCATAACAAGGGTTTCCTTTGTGTTTACTATTTCCCACAAATAAACAAGTTCCCACATTTCAAGCGATTCAATAAATTCGTCCACTCTTGGACTGACTTTGTAATATCCTTCCATAATAATTTAGTTTAAAGTTTTCTTCAAAATTACAATGTAGTTTTATACTGCGCAAGGGGGGAAAAAGGTAGTTTTTATACTACCAGAAAGGGTAGGTTTTTTATACCTAAAAAATCATAAATATCTTAATGTAAGGAGTTAAGCTGATTTTGGGTTTTCAATCTTTTTGGTACTGAAAACTCTGGTTTTTTCTGGAAATAGCTAAAGAGTAGTTGACAGATTAGAAGTAAAATTGATTCTATTTTTATTAATCTAATATTTTAACCCTTGATTCGCATTAAAAGCCTATTTTTGTGATTGATCTTCAACCATTAACCATGGTTGATTATGATTGATCAAGATATTTTTATGTGTAAACGGTATTGGAGAAGGCTACTGTTTTGGTAAACCGCCAATACGACCTACACTGACACCCTGGCTTCGGTAGGCCACACACAGTCCTTTTTTGTGGAACCGCTCGAAGCGGGGTGTTTTTATTGAGGAAAATTAGGAAGATTCTTTCATTGTGCGAATTAGGTACTTTCTGTAATAACTCAATTTTCGGAGTTCATAGCACTCTTATGAACTTATAAGTTGTTTGGTTTTACGAAACACTATATTTACCCTTTAGTTTTTCCTTGACATAGCCCGTGTTTTGTTGTACTTTTGCAACTTGAAGCAAGGTAGGTTTTGTAGGCCATTGCAAATTGATGGGGACCGCTAAACGACTTGCTTCTTTTTTATGTAAACTTGGCACTAAAATTAGTTATGAAATACTTTCCCCCTGTTGAATTAGAGGTCTAATGGATTTCTAATGAATTAATAACCAGAATGTAATTATTATTGAGGAAATAAGGAGAAGGGTTTAAGTCTTACTACAATGTATAAAAAAAGAAGCAAGTGAGTGATAGAGGGTTCTGCAATACAGCCTACCTATACGCTCATGCTTCTTTTCAGACCATAAAATAACACAAAATATACAATCCTTGTCAAGTAAAAGAACTGCACTTTTTACAACAAAACACAGTTGTAATGTAAGTTCAGTAGACCTGTCACTTTGAAGTTGCAATTTGTTTATTATTCAGCCAGAATTTTACCCACTCCTGAATTTGATCACCAACTGTTGCATTCCAGTAGTCCTCATCATCGACCTGCTTCTTTATTTCGTCTGACATCATAACGATGGCTTCCTTTGAGTTTAGCTTTTCCCACAGGTAAACAAGTTCCCACATTTCTAACGATTCAATAAATTCGTCCACTCTTGGACTGACTTTGTAATACCCTTCCATAATAATTTGAATTTTTTCTTCAAAATTACAATGTAGTTTTATACTGCGCAAGGGGGGGGAAAGGGTAGTTTTAGTCCTACTGGAAAGGGTAGGTTTTTCACACCTAAAAAATCATAATAGACTTAATGTGTGCAATTAAGCTGATTCTTGATCTGCAATTATTTTTTGTGATAAATTCTGGCATATCTGGAAGCAGGGAGGTTGTAAAGCAAAGAAACCCATTGGATAATACCAATGGGCCTTATTATTATCAATGTATTGACAGGAAAGTCTATGAAACCGATTCAAGCCAATCCTGCATGTCGGCTTTCCAGGATTCATCAAAAGTTAAAGTAAGTACATCAATTTCTTTTTCCTCAAAGATGGATATGGTTTCCTCCAAATCAGAAATAAAAGTTTCAAAAATGTCCTTTATCTCCAATTCAAGAAGGTCAACATCGTTGTCGTTTGTCCAATCATCAATTTCCATTTGGAGATCACGTACCTTTTCGTCTAATGCCTCAAGAAATTCAAGTGAACAATATTTATCATCGTAATTAATATATTGTTTTAACAAATCGACTAATCTTGAAATGAATGATTGAGGGATATTGGAAGTCAATGGACTTTGATCTTCTTCTTTTTCGTCCTGCAATTCTTCAATTTTATTATTGCTATCAACTAACTCTTGACGCAATCGTTCCATTTCTTCTGTCGCTGCTTCTGCTTTTCTTTTGTCACGATATTGCTCTTGCTGAAAACTTAGTTCTGCCATACGGTATTCGTGCTGCAATTCGGCTTTTCGTATCTCAACTTGTGCCAATTTGTTGTTGTCCAAAGGATATTCGTTCCGGTTTCGTGGGTCAGTCGGTCCAGCAGGCGTCTCACTTTGCGAACTCGTGCTGTTATTCGTGCCGTTTTGTTCCTTATCCATACCAAACCCCATTCCACTGGGCGTTCCAGATGTTCCATTATTTTCTTTTTCTTCCTTAATCCACCGGTAAACAGTTGATTTTGGTACATCAATTTGCTTTTCAATTTCCCCGTAGGAATGTCCGGCACGAAATAGCTCAAGTGCTTTTTGTTTTTGATCTGATTTTTGCATTGTTCTGTAATTTTAAATTATTAATGATAATTTTTCTCTGTTTTAATGTCTTGTTTCAATCAAACATTCTTTTAATAGTTCTATGCTGACTATATCAAAAAATCTGCAATATCTAATCCATTAGATTTTTGCACTTCGTTAGCATATCCTTCTAAGTAGTCAGAAATCTCGAAGCCAAATTGTTTGGCTTTTTGCTGCCATTTAGAATACATGCTGCCATCCATTGAGGAATCAGGGAACAAAATGACTTCTCGACCTCTTAATACTTTAACCTTTTCTGCATTTAATCCCTCGGCACCACCGGCAGCTAACCACAATAAATTCGGTAAAACAGCTGCCAACATAATAGCTGTTTTCTCGCTTTCTACAATACCGACTTTGTAGTCTGGTCCATGTTTAAGCAAATGCTCACCAAAAAGGCATTGTTTCAAGTTAAAGTTTCCAATCTTTAAAACTGAATGTGCCCAGTTATTATGTCCTTTTATCCTATGCCCATTAGAATCATATTTAATGAGTTTTCCAGTCCTAATATTATCGCTGTCATCTATCTGCCAAAAAACTGTTGTACCGCCTCCGTATCGGCTTGAAGTTCCAATTTTGTAAATATTTATCAAGTGATTTACTATCTCGGAATCAAACAAAGAATAAAGGAATTTAAGCAGGTAGTTTTTATCGTATCCCTGCAATGAATTGTTGAAGATTTCAGCATCAATAAAACTAACTGGCCGGTGTAGTGGCGGAGGCTTTGTGGTGCAAGCCTCAACCCTCTCCGGCTTTATTCCATTTTCATTAAAATACTGTTTAGGCTTGAAATGATAACCGCATTTGTCGATGCGGTTGCATCGGCCAACATTTTCGGATAGAATTTCACCAGTTTCGGCAGCAATATATCTGCTGAATTGGTTGGGTTTTCCACATTCAGGGCAGGTGTGCCGGGAATTTCTTCCGGTATATGGTTGGAGTATGTAGGGGTGTTTATTCATTTTATTAATTCCTTTTTTGCACATTGCATAAGTTGCATTTGTTGCACAAGCAGTATCAAGTTTGTGCCAATAATGCCATAAATGCAAAGTGAATATTGATTAAAATCGTTTTTCATATTCACCTCTTTTTGGTTTGTTAAAAAAATCCCGATTTTTCAAGAAGTACTTAAAAGTACGTTCAGGCATGCCCATACTTTCGGCAAGCTGTACACCTTCATTTGTGGTGAAGTAATCCGGTAAAGCATTGTATAATTTCTGCTTGTCGATTGGCAGGAGTAGCAGCGGATTGGTTTCTGACACAATAGCATGCACTTTGATAGCTGAATTTTTAAAGTATTCAGCCAACTTTAAAGCCCCTTGTACTGCTTCAATACCAACTGCTTGTTTATTGCTTTCACCGCAAGCAAAACGCAGCATTTCAAGTATTAAAGCCAAGCGTATTGCATACATTTCCATTTTTGCATAAATAGCACTAATTGCAGGGTCTTCACTCTCATTGCAGAGGTCTGTGATTTCCTTCTGCCAATCAAACAAACACTTTTTTGCTTCGGGTGTAAATCGCAATACTTCAGGCTGTGGATTTAGCATTTCATCTTGAACTATTGATAAATCCAAAAGGTTGGTCATGATGGTTTGCCAATTCTCAATAATTACAGAACTTAATTCATTTTCACTCCAATAGTGTTTTTTTAGATTGTCAGGTATTACAAACAGTAATCTATCTAAGAAACCGTTTTCTGTGCGGTCTTTGGCTAATTCGTTGAGCACACCAGGTTGAATTGTACCGGCAACTGAAATAAAGGGCATCAATATGTATGTGGGTTCGCTGGTTTTTCGGTTAATTCTTATCGGTTTTCCGCTCCATACACTTAGCCAAAATTGTTCTTCACTCCCTTTGTTGTACCGGTTGAAATTTTTAAACCAACTTGCTAATTCATCTGAATAAACACCAATACCCCTGATGTTGAATTTGTGAACATCTGTAAGCGCTTCTGGTGTAAAGTCAGTCACAAGATGCTGTTCCCAAGTTGGGTTTACCGGTTCGTTGTGTCCTTGTTGTTCCCTTTCTTTTTTACTAAGGCCTATGATGGTATCGTATTCCTGTTTTTCAGTTTTGTATTTCTGAAATTTCAAGCTATCCCGATCCTCAATAGGTTTTAGAGCAAAACTTAACGGATGGCTCTTATTCGTTCCTGTACGTCCTACAATTGCAAGGTACAAAACAGCATTTTCAGGCCAACCCTTCATTATTTCAATTCTATGTGTGTTTCCAATAGCAACCGAAATGGCAAATAATATTGATGCTCCTATAAAATCAATTGGATAATTCAAACTCTCGTTTGTTGCTGTAATTATTTCCTGTATTGATGCCGGAAATACCTCAGTTGGAAAACGATTTGCCGCTGATTCTTTTACCTGCGAAATGTTATTGATGTGGTCTTTCAAACCGGTTAGGAAATTATCATCTTTCATATGCTATTCCTTTCCATGTTTATGACCTTAAGTGGGGATTGCCGCTTATAGACCAATTCATAGTGCGTAATTCGATCTCTTTTTGTATTTTTACCGCTGGCTTTACCATTGCCCGTGTTGTTTTGTAGCTCACGGGCTTCTTTTTTTACTGCCATAGCCTTACCTCCCCTTTCTGTTTAATGTAACATAGGTGGAAGCCTCTGCATCGATCTCGTCAATGGTTTTTACGCGATTGCGTTTTAACCAAAATTCGATTTCTATGCGATCGGCGAAGATGTATTTTCCGTTAGGTTTGTAATGCGGTATGCGACCTGTAGAAGTTAGCTTATAAAGGTGGCTTTTACTCAGGCCTGTAAACTCTGATAACTCATCAAAGTTTAAGACTGTTTTTTGGGAGAGTAATCGGTTTTCGATTTTCCGCTGTCTCTTTTCAATCTGTTGAAGGTATTCAACAACAGTTTTGTCATTTTTTTCCATATTAAAATTGTATTTGATGAATAAAATGGAATAGCTATTCCTTAGCTGCAATTGCATTTGCAAAAATCGGAAAGAATAGAAAGTATTGACAAAAATGGGATCCCCAAATATTTATATGTATTTCTCTAACAGGTGCTTACATATAAACGTGGGATAATAGATGGGGTGAAAAGATAGAAAAATGGGATATAAAGTCGGGAAATGAGGTTAAATTTAGGAATTACTCCGGTTTTTTTATCCATGAAAAAGGTATAGAGGCGGTTTCAATGCTAGGCTTATACTTTTGGGCTGAGGCTGTCAATCCTGTTTTCTCAAATCCATAACGTTCTGAAATAAATTGCCTTTTATGAAAGTCCTGTATTTTAATTCCATTAACATTGTGTCTAAAATATTTGTATTCCGTTATTACACATAAAAAATCAAGCAGTGCCTTTTTAGTTTTGCCATTTTTTCTATCAATTTGCCATTGATATTCATTATCAATGTACCCTCTTATAAACAGCTCTTTTTCAATTCCAAGAAATTTACTCTGGTAGTCTGATAAAATCCAACTACCCAAATTATCCTCATTTGGTATAAATGGTTGTTCTTGCTTC
>QMPA01000199.1 GCA_003650365.1 Bacteroidota bacterium
ACTTTTTGTTACAAATTCAACAAAATGTATATGCCAAGCTTCTAACAACATCCACTTGTTTTATTTATATTTGTGAGCGAAAAATAATCTATAAACCTGCCAGGAATCCGCAGGTTACTTTGGGGATATTTTATTGGATTAAGAAATTGAGGGGAAACGAAAAACCCCCTTTAAAAATTTATGAGCACAACGCGAATTATGTACACAGCAAATTTAGAAAGGAGGCAGTGGCAAAGATAAGATAAAAATTAACTGCTTTTTTGGCAGGGCTTGCCACCCACCAAAATGGCTTGAGACGAAAAAATAAATTGTTTAACTAATTTTTTAGAAAATGAAAAATTTTAAAACTATCTTATCGTTTGCCATAGTATTGGCAATTACAATGTATTCCTGTAAAAAGGATTTTCCCGAACCCCATCATAGCCCGGAAAACGAGCTGATGACACATTCCCAAAAAGTGCTTTCTCTTATCAAAGGTTTTGACAATAAATTGGAAAGCAATTTAAAAACAGGAGAACTGCTCGAATTGGATTCGGCCATTTGGTATACCGAAGCCTTACAGAATTATGAATATGCACATCCTGATTCGGGCTCAATGAATTTTGTGGTATTTAAAACGCAATACACACTTGCTGTTAGCCCTGGTGGTATGGTACTGATGGATGATGTGGAAACACTTTATGGTTTAATGGAAGTTCAACTTTTGGCGGATCTTGCAGTAATATCCAACCCGGTAAAGTTTTTGGTTATTACAGATGTGGCATTGGACAGCACCATAGGTAACACTGCGCACCTTTCTGTTTCCAACGGATTGGGCTTTAGCCTACTAATTATTTACGATCCCTTTGAAGAGGATGATGACTGGTTTTGGGGAACACTTGATGAAGGCCCAGGGACACCACCGAGAGGTAAATGTGATGGAACGGAATACGGTGTTTCTGATGGAAGCAATGAACTTGCTTACAGGCTGAATAACCCAAATATTGCATATACTCCCCCAACAAATTATACAAATGTTGTAATAAAAGATGCTGATGGGTTTGTATATGAGAACAGGCTGTTTGTAGATTGGGCTGCGAATATTGATTATTGTCTTACTGATACAGAACTCACATATTATCTGGGCGAATCAGACGATATCATTTATTCTTATGAGAGTCTGGGCGGAGAACGGCCTGCCGGCAAGGACTTTATCAGGGTTGAAATTGAAGATACGATGTATCCATCAGGAAGCCCTTATCCATATTTTCATTGGTACCACATCAGCTATGGTATTCCTTATTACGGTTCAGGCACGGAATAAATTCATTTGCAGGTTTCGTTTGCAAGCGAAACCTGCTTTTTTCTTTAACTTGTTGTATTATTATGAATTCAAAAATCAATTTTTTATACTTTTTGACTGTCTTGCTTTGTGCAACAACAAACGTTCTATCCCAGGAAAAATCCTTCGAATATATTCTCGCCACCAATAATGATGAGCTTGCATACGGTATCTACGAAGACACTATTGAACACGTATATTACATTACCGGGAGAACACAACCTACTGGAATAAACCACAAAAAGGCCTTGTTTATAAAACTATCTAATGAAGGTGTTTTATTAGACAGTGCTTTATTAGTTGATAGCTTGCAAAGCTATTTTATGTTTGATATTTTGGATGGTTTTTCGGATACTTTATTGTTTTCAGGTTTAAAATACGACACTGGATACCCTATTCAATCAAGGATTAACCCTTCGTTGATATTTTATTTGTGTAACAAAAATCTAGAACCTATCGATACTATTCAGTTTCCGCTACCTGCTAATCATGCCTATTTTCTCAGTTATATCCGGCGGTTATCGAATGGTAAATACATAGAACTAGGCGCTTTGGTTGATACCATTGGCAATCCTACGCCCATGTTTTATCTTTATGAATTCTCTCCAAAACTTGATAGCCTTCAATTTGTTTTCTGGCCGGATTCACTCGGGCACGGGAGTGATATTAAACTACAAAAAGATGGTAATTATTGGGCTTTGATAAATGGATTCCCTGGTTGGAAACCGCATTACTGGGTGCTTGATACAAATTATAATGTGTTAGCGAAAGATAAGGTACCGGAATATTTATCTGACCCTTTTGGTTTAAAGTGGGACAGCGATTCAACCTTTTATGTTATTGGTCAAGGAGGAGGTGATAATGACAATGACATTGGTATTATGCGGCAGTTGCAGACTGATTATAATGACCCCGATAAAAACATATTTAGTTCGTGGGGAACAGACAGCATAGACTATCCTGCAATTAAAGGGGGACTTGATTTCAATAATAAAGATTCTATTTTTATTGGCGGTATGGCTCTATGGTGGGGTGATTTTTGGGAAGTTTCAAATTGGTTTGTTGTTCTCCAAACAGATAGTCTGCTCAATTTGCGTTGGGAGCGTTTTTACGGCGGGGATGCTTATTATACCATGTGGAAATTAATTGCTACTTCAGATGGGGGGTGCATAGCTGCCGGTTCGCGCTACGATTACAAAAATACTAATGAGCGACAAGAGGATATTTATGTTCTCAAACTCAATAAAGAAGGCCTGATAGTTGGCAACTCCACCCCCCCCCAAATTCAAATGCAGGAAGCCATCGTATATCCCAACCCCGGTACCAACTACATAAAAGTACGCATTGCCGAACAATACCCCAACAGCACTTTCGAGTTGTACGATATGGCAGGAAACCATGTGCTGACAAAAAGTATCGTTGGAAAATGGGGAGAAATTGAGACCTCTTTTTTGCTGTCGGGTACTTTTGTTTATCGGATATTTAATGATGATGGATTGTCTGAAACAGGGAAATGGGTGAAGCAATAATGTGCATGACGCTGCGTCAGCATGCACTGCCTTGGCCGCAACGGGTTATTATTTCTATAAAATGGAAATAGGAGATGATACTTTTAACGGGAAGATTTTGTTTGCAAGATAACCTCAATTTTAACTAGCGCGCGAATTTTCGCGTGCTGTAAATTCAACTGGCACGCGGAATATCCGCGCGCTAGTGGATGGCGTGGACGCTTGAAGCAGGGGTGGGTTCAATGAAGCACGCGGAGCATCCGCGCGCTGGTTAAGTCAGCTATCCCAGTTTTTCTAGCCAACCCTCAATTTCTTCCATCTGTACAGCAGCAATATCCAGTTTATTCTTTTTCCTAAAACCATTCAGTTTTTGCTGGATGACGGCTGGTTTGGTATCTTTCAGGGATTCAAGGTTTGAGAAACCGGCAGGAATTAAATGTTCAGCCCAATTGGCTGAAATACCCGCTTTTTCAAAATCTTCGGCTGTAAAAACTTTTTTGATGGCTTCGGGGCGCATTTGTGGGAAAAACAATACTTCCTGAATGGAATGCTGGTTGGTCATCATCATCACCAAACGGTCAATTCCAATACCCATTCCTGATGTTGGTGGCATGCCGTATTCAAGGGCACGCAGAAAATCCTGGTCAATCCACATGGCTTCGTCATCGCCTTTTTCGGCCAATTTCACCTGTTCTTCAAAACGGTGGCGCTGGTCGATGGGGTCGTTCAGTTCCGTATAAGCATTGGCCAGTTCTTTGCCATTTGCCATCAGTTCAAAACGCTCGGTCAACTCGGGATTGTCGCGGTGGCGTTTACAAAGTGGCGACATTTCTACAGGATAATCGGTTATAAAAGTCGGCTGGATAAAATTTGGTTCGGCTTTCTCCCCGAATATTTCATCAATCAATTTCCCTTTGCCCATGGAGGGATCAGTTTCAATGCCCAGTTTTTTACAAGTGGCCAACAATTCTTCTGCATTCATTTCGCTGACATCAATACCGGTATATTCTTCAATCGCTCCCAGAATGGAAAGCCTGCGGAAGGGGACTTTAAAATCGATCACATTTTCACCCACCTGAACTTTGGTGGTTCCGTGAAGGTCCAATGCTATTTTTTCCACCATCTGTTCCGTCATTTCCATCATCCAGAAATAATCTTTATAGGCTACATAAATTTCCATTTGGGTAAACTCGGGATTGTGGAAACGGTCCATCCCTTCATTACGGAAATCTTTGGCAAATTCAAATACGCCTTCATAACCACCTACAATCAGGCGTTTTAAATAGAGTTCGTTGGCAATTCGCAGGTAAAGCGACATATCGAGTGCATTGTGATGCGTAACAAAGGGACGGGCTGCTGCACCACCGGGAATGGCCTGAAGAATCGGTGTTTCAACTTCGAGGTAACCCTTGTCGTTTAAAAAATCGCGCATCGAACGAATGACTTGCGCACGCTGAATAAAGGTATTCTTTACGCCTTCGTTTACAATCAGGTCGACATAACGCTGGCGGTATCGCTGGTCGGGATCAGAAAAGGAATCATAAATCTTCCCGTCTTTTTCTTTTACAATGGGCAGTGGGCGTAAAGATTTGGAGAGTACGGTGAAGGATTTTACATGGACGGTTAACTCGCCCATTTTGGTGATAAAAACATGGCCTTTTATCCCAATAAAATCACCAATATCGAGCAGGCGCTTAAAGACAATGTTGTACATTGTTTTGTCTTCATCAGGGCAAATTTCATCGCGTTTAAAGTAAAGCTGCATCCGTCCTGTCGAATCCATCAATTCGGCAAAAGAAGCGGCACCCATTATCCTGCGGCTCATAATACGGCCGGCAAGGCTTACTTCCTGAAACAGACTATTGTCCCTGGGAAATTGCTGGTGAATTTTATCAGCAGAGGCATTCACTTTGTACTCTGCCTGTGGATAGGGATTAATCCCCAACTTTTTCATTTCTTCCAGGGCATTTCGCCTGACCTGTTCCTGTTCGCTCAATTGCATACTCATTGTCAAAATTTTTTGCAAAGATAATACTTAGTGAGACCTTTCCAAGAGCTTGCTAAACTGTCTTTTTGAAGGGAATAAAGATACTGGATTTTAGATTTTTGAAAGAAGCGCTTGCTGTAAAAATATGCCTGACAGGGGCAGTAAAAAATTTCAAAAACAGAGAAAACAGGAGCGTTTTAATTGTTGCCCTATAAATTAAAGCTGATAGGTAGTTTTAGCTTCGATTGAATGGCCTTCCCCTGATAAATTGCAGGTTTCCAGTCAACCAACAGGGAAGTTGCACGGAGTGCTTCCGCATCCAACAGCGGATGGACCTTTTTAATTACTTTTCTTGAAATAGCTTTTCCATGTTCATCGATTATTATTTCAACAATCACTTTTCCTGTAATATTATTAATCTTGGCTTTAATTGGATATTTGATGTTCGCAGCAAGTACTTTATAAAGATTTTGAGGTCCGCCGGAATACGATGGGTTTTTATCAAGTTTAAAAATAAGGGAGTCGTTAAGCATACCAATTGCAGGAATACCGGAAAATTCTGGTAATGTTTTAATCAGTGGATAATCTTTAATCGATACATTTTCATTGAAAGTGTATTCTTCCGCTGCCAGGATGTAGAATGGAATAAATAATTGATTGCTAATAATTCTGGACTTCATTTTAGCTGAAGCACCAATGAAGCGTGATTTTTTATATTCTCCATTTTTATATACGTCATATCCAAGTACTTCTTCCTGATCCCTCATTTCCCAGCGTCCCTCTTTTTTACCCTTGACCAAAGTGCCGGCAATAATGTATGATTGATTTGTAAAATCGCTGATAAATGACATTTGCCAGTTTGATGATTGGTTTTGTAACAGATCGTTTCCAAGTGAATCATTGTAAGCCACAAATTGAAAATCATGCTCCGAAAACCTGACTATTTGTTTCACTTTCCCATTTGAATAATAGGAAGTCCAAGGCCCGTCTAATTTGTCATTCTTAAAATTTCCAACCGCCTTGATTTGGCCTTTTCCATCAAATATTTTGAACTCCCCTTCTTTATTAAGCTTGCTATAATTACCAGAAGTAATTTGATTGCTATCCAGTGTGAAGTCACTAAACGCACCATCAAACACCAATCTTGCGGTATCTAATTTAGTTATTCTAAAGTACTTGGCATCTTCTGCTTTGCATACTTTCCAGTCTTGATCAAAATAAAGCTTTTGCTGAACTTGCGTATAAAGTTGGAAGTTGAGGCTCAGAAAAAACAAAAAGGAAAGAAATCGGATTACTAACTTATTCATTGCGAATCAGGCTTGGGTATGAAATACCAAAAATAATAAAATTAGGCGGACGGTTTGCTGAACAAACACATGGCGAGAAGTTAACGAGCTTATTTTAGTTCTTTTCAACCTACTAAGCAGGTTTACAGACCCGCTAAATGGGCTTTTGCATTTAGCGGGTCGAAACTATTTTTCAACCTGCTGAGAGCAAAAGGTCACTCAGTGGGTTTGATGCCAAAACAAATAGCTTGTTATCTTTGCCTGTATTCCAAAAGCAAAAACATGAAAGCTATTATCTGTCGAATTTCAGTTATTTTATTAATAAGCTTCCTGACAACTTCCCTCTCAGGACAGACAAATTACACCCCTTACGATTACATCCCCGGTCTGAACCGCGATTACAAACCAGCCTATAATGCCGATTATCCCGACTGGGGAAAAATGTTGTATGATTTTCCAATAAATTTTACGGAAGTAACTGAAGCCTTCGAGACCTGGCGGCTGAACAATAAAAAGGAGAAGAATGCCTTGATTCGCTACTTCAAAATCTGGAGCCGTACCATCGAACCTTATGTGATGGCCGATGGCAGTATTCGTATTCCGGAACTTGCTCAGTATTATAAAGAATTGAGAAAAACCCAAATTTCGGCCCATCAAAGAAAACAGGAACGGGATGAAGCAAACTGGACATTTCTCGGGCCCAAAGAAACTTATTGGCTAAATGATTCAGGCTCTGATGACCCTCCCCTTTCCTGTCCCTGGCAGGTGAATGTTTATTCGTTTGATGTGGCGACAACAGACAACGATATTTTGTATTGCGGAACAGAAACCGGATATGTAAATAAAACATCTGATGGTGGTTTGAACTGGCAATTGCTTGCGCCAGAATATCCCTTTGGTGGTGGCGTTACTGCTGTTGCTGTTCATCCTGATAATGCTGATATTGTATTTGCTTCGGCAGGCAATCAA
>QMPA01000200.1 GCA_003650365.1 Bacteroidota bacterium
AACTGGAATGTTGTAACGAAGCCTCGTCAGTTGTCGCAATTCCGTCTGTAACTTATGTGTAAGAACGATAATTTAAAAGAGTCACCTTGATTTATTTGGGAAACCAGCCTTGCAGTTAACGTGCCGCAGCTATTACGCGTGCCGTGTTGATTTGGTTTATGTTTCTAAGCTGCCTAAAGTCAGCTTTCAAATATAATAAATTGTTTACTTCGATTTTCATATTACGAACAAATCCGGCATGCGTTATAGGTGCTGTTGGCAACTGGGCTTCATTTTTTCTGTGCGGTTGGGCTGGTAAGCTCTTTGACAAGTTTTGGTTTTGTGTGGTGGGTTTTTCGAGCGACTTGGCAATGTGCTTGCCTGCGAAGGGTTGGCATTTTAAGTCAAATCCTATTTCAGTAATACATTTTTTTAAGTCAATTGATTTGCCTTAGCAAACTGCTATTTTATGAAAGAATCCTTGTTGCTTTTTCAATTACTACCTCACCAACATCACCGTTCCTTCAAGGGTTTTGGATTGTCCGGGTTGACTAATTTCTTCGTAAACAATGTGATAAATGTAAATTCCTTTTGTAGCGGGATTCCCTTGGTAAGTACCATCCCAGCCACAATCAATGTCATTGCATTCGAACATTTTTTGTCCCCAGCGGTTATAAATACTCAGGTGGTATTTGCTTACATAATCGTATTTGGGAATGGCACCAAAAATATCATTCAGTCCATCGCCATTGGGGGTGAAGGCATTGGGTAGGTAAAAGGGAGTTACACCGCCCCAAAGGACTTGCACAGCATCTGTTGATTTGCAACCTTCGTAAGAAATTACTTCCACCATATAATGCCCCATGCTATCGATTTGGATGGCTTCTGTAATTTCCCCTGTATTCCATAGATAGTATTCAGCACCGTTACCTACTTCGAGCAGATAGCCCGGTTCAACCCAAATGGTGTCGTAGATTGAGAATGCAATTTCAGGAAAGGGGTTTACTGTGATGTCTATGCTTTTGCTTTCTACACAATTCACAGTGTCGGTTACTGTAAATTTGTAATTGCCATCCTGCTTAGCTTGGATTCCCAAGATTATAAGCTGTCTTTTGTCACTTGAAAAATTATCAGGGCCTTCCCATAAAAAATCGACTTCACCACTACCTCCCATTGAAATTGGTGAAATCACAACAGTGTCGCCATCACAAACAGACCGATCGCTACCCATCATCATGATATTTGGTCGGGTGTAGATGCGTATTGAACCCAGTTCGTAGTTCACGGCAATTTCTTCACCGTTTGCATTGAAAAACTGTCCTTCACCCGGTTCTGCTTTCCAATCGATTTGGGAAACCCCTTCGCCAATGGCACTAAAAACCAATTCCACCATTTTGGCATTTTCAGGTAAAGTTGTAGGCATTTCCCCTTTCCAGGTGATGTGGACCTCTCCAATTGTTGGAATCACATTGGCTGTAAATCCGTTTTCCAGTTCCGGGTGAATTTGTATGTAGCCGTCACATTGTATTACGTTTGGATCGTAAGTGAGCTGTACATGGAAACTGTCAATTTCGGTAAAATTGTTCAACAGTAGTTGGCTGGCCGTGGCATTGCCAATGCAGGTGTAGCCGTCACCGGCGACGGCATCAATGACCTGAGAGAGGATTCTGTCAATGGTTATCGTAAAAATGGTGTCACAGCCAAAATCGTCTTTTACCATACAAAAGTAAGTTCCGGCACTCAGGTTTTCAAATAGCCCGTCATTGGTTTGGAAAGTACTACTATCATCTATGGAATAGTGAATGTCTCCACTCTCCACAATAGCTTCCAGGAAAATGCTGGCATCAGCAAGGTAATCGTTTTCTGATGTTGCGCTAACATTTGTAATCTCTGGACCGGCTATGTTTTCAATTACTACCGGATTGTTTTCAAATACAGTTTCACAATCTCCCTCATCACTGACTGTGACAAAATAACTACCTGCCGGAAGGTCTGCAAAAACGCTGTCGGTTTGCCAATTGTTGCCGTTGTCGATGGAAAATAACAAATCAGTTCCTGCTCCCGAGTCGGCTGTAATATTGATTGTGCCATTGTTTTGCGTGCAGTGAGCATCCGTAAACTCCACTTCCGTAACCACAATATCCCCGGCATCGGTGATGGTGTAAGCTTCGGAAATGGTTTCACAACCGTTGTCGTCCAAAACATGCAGGAAGTAATTGCCCACGGCCAAGTTGGAAATATCAAGTGTAGTAGCAATCAAATTATTATTCCCATCGTACCATGCAAAAGTCAGTGGTTCTGTCCCTTCGGCTTGCAAGCCAACAATGCTTCCACTGCTGCCACCGCAAGCGGTAGGGGTAATCAAAATGTTGTTCTCATTAAAAATGGCTTTATCATACCAGCCCACATGGATGGTGTCGGACAAGCTGCAACCCAGGCTGCTGGTGGCTTTCACCCAGTAAGTTCCCGAATCCGAAACTGTGATACTGAACGCATTTTCACCAAAGCTACCAGTACTCCAAGCATAAAAGCCTTCGTCACTACCAGCATTGAGTACAATTTCTGCTCCTTCACAGCTCAGGATATCCGGGCCCAAATCGGGTTTGGGTGTATCAAGGACAGTGATCACCCGAGAAGTTTCCTCAACCCTACCATTTTGATAGTTTACGGTAACATGCACTTCATATTCGCCTCCATTTTCATAAAAATGTATAGGCTGCAATTCAGTTGATGTTTGCAAATCGCCGAAATTCCATAATATACTTACCATATCAGGTAGAAAATGAGGTTGGAAGGCAATGGGATGCAGAGCGCATTCCCCTTCCCACTCAAAGCGATAAAGGTGATCCAATAGCATATTAGGCAGGTAGTGATGTACTATTCGACCATTCCCCAAGTAAACAGCATTGGCTTGGAAATTACATTCCGTCCCCCGCTTCCAGGGTTCGTGGATCACACTTAAATATTCAGGCGTTGTACCATGACTTGGTTTTGTTGTATAAATCTTCCCATCTCTGGCCAACTGCAATCCGTTTACAGGACCTTTTGTGATAAATATTTCAGATTGTTTAAACTGTAACGAATCTTCAATCAACTGCATATCATATTGATAAAGTTCCATCAGTTGATCATCACCTTCATCAAAATAGGTTATATACAATAGTTTTGAATCCGGGGAAAACTCCACAGCTCTAGGCTGATATTGATTCGTCCAATCATTCGGGTTTTTACTGATGGTAAACAGCAAATCAATTTCACCGCTTGCAGTATTGAAACCGCATATATCCAAAGATTGTTTTAAAGCCTCATTCGCTAATCCGTTGCGTCTGTATGCAGCAGCCATGTATTTTTTGTTAGGGGAAACCTTCATGCTTCCCTCGTTATTAACATCATTTCTCCATGGAACAGGACTTACAACACCCTCGGTAGATAATCCGTTAGAAGTCAATAAAAAAGCCACATACCATTGTTCTGTTTTAAAATTACGTGTAATGATCCAAACATCTTCCCCATTGGCATGTCGGACAGATGTAAGTTTATTACTTGCTGCCCAGGCTTGAGCCAAGGGTATGTTTTTTTCGGAAGTAACATCGCCCAATCCCCCATCTAAATTCATATCCACAACCGAATAATACATACCAACATTATCTGGAAATTCCCGACTTACTGTAAATACATAATACAGGTGATCCGATCCGGGTTGTTGGACAATTAAAGTACCCATTGATGCATCAGTATTGCCTATAAGATTTGAACCATTTGGCATGGTGTGCCCATTTCTGTTCACTATTCTTATGGCATTGCAACAGAACAATAAACTTCCGTTCGTATCACTCATTACTGACATAGCATTTCCGGAGGCAATAATTATTTCATGCGTATTAACAGGAACGCCGGAATTAAAGTCAAGCCCACAATAATCTCCAAAGTACCAGATATTGGCCTGGTTTTGTGCTGTTGCCAATTGAAGTATAAAAATGGTCGACAGCAATATGCAGTACTTGAGTTTCATTATTCATAGAATTAATAATGTACCTAATAAGATAAATTGACCTTTTAAACAAGCTCCTATCATATTAAATGACAGAAGCTTGATTAAATCAGAATGTTTAGTCAAAAACAACTTCTACTAGAGCCGTGTTATAAAAAACATTACATGTTACTCCTGATGAGTAACCTATAGCATAACAAAATGTCTCCTGAGTTGCGGTATTAACAAACTCTACTAAAGCAGTTACAGTGAAACTTGGCGCATTGGGAGGATCATCATCACAATAGTCCTTTACTTGACATTGTGCTTCGGTAAAATTTGTCTCCAATTCCGTAATGGCCTCAGTCTTAACCGGGTTTGGATTTGTAACCTGCTCACTGTTGGCAACATCATAAATGTCTAAGGTTATTTTTATAAAATAAGTATTCTGCTGTGGCAAGTGTTCAGGTTGGCAATCTGCTTCTTGCAGATATTCCCATTCAACATTACAATCCCATTGGGCAAAAACACTGGCCGTTCCCATCAGGAATACGGCAGTTAAAATTAGTATTTTTTTCATTTTTTTTAAATTTTAGTTAATTAGTTTGTTGTTAGCAATTTGGGTGTTTTTATTAAGGGAGTGTCCCAAAAACTCCCCGAAATTAATAAATTTATTCTTGCCGGTCAGAAATAATGTTTTGTCAAGTCTTGTGTTGTTGTGTTTTTCAATAAGGTAGTATTTCGATAAGGTGAAAAAACCAAGTGGAAATAAAAAATCCGAAAAGTTAAAGTGATTTCCCCCGTTCAATAACCGGCTGACAGATTGGTAAGCAACTAATGGGAGGGGGTAAACGCCAGTAATACGGCAAATAACACTTAGCAGGCCTTTCTGTTCAACTGCATTTAACAGGAAAACAATTGGGTTGTTAAGTGTGTTCATTAGGTTTGTTGTTTAGAGATTAATAGCTAATCACGTAGGTTTAAATAGATTCTCTATTTATTAGTACCAAAATGCACATGTTTTTGTACCCCTTGTTTGAAATATTTTTTAAGTTTCTAAAGTCAATTATTTTATTTTTCTGTTGAATAGTGATTCAGGGTTTCGATAATTCCCTGTATTTTTTATGAACTTTTTTTAGTCAAAAAATCTATTGTCATATCGTTTTTTCTTTGTGTGTTAGCCAAGATTTAAGCTTTTTTGGTTTTTTGCTGTGTTGGCCCTTTGCGCTGGCAAAAACCAAATAGGCTTAAATGTGCGGTGGGTTTGCCTTGTTGCCAACGGTTTGGCTATGCGTAGTGCGGGTTTCCGAAGCACTTAACTTTCAATTTACTACTAAATTTTATTGTTTGCATAATCGTTCAATTTTCGATAAATCCCGCATTACGTATAGCCTTTGTTATGCTTTCGGGCTTTTTCTTTACTTATATTATATTTGAATTACTCTAATCATTTATTAACTTTTCTGAATTCTCTTTTATATCCAAAATTCCAACATCAATTTTTGAAGTATTATTATTCTGGAAATCAATATTCTCTTTATTTATCATAATTTCTTCTCCATTTAAATAAACAGTCCAAGGTGGATTGACTCCATCTCTTGTTTGTCCATTTGTAAATGTTTTCCCCTTATTCCACACAGAAACTACTATTCTGTCATTCATTGATAGAAATTGTCTTTTTAATTTCATTTCAAACCTTGTCATTTTATCATGAATAGGATTTAATATTATTTTAGTTGTGGAAGGAATTTGTTTCATGAAATCATAAGTGTCTTCTATTTTTTTCGTTTTTTTAGAGTACTTCACAATGTTAGTTTCACCGCATAGTAACACAACACAATTTCCCATAATTCTATCTTCTTTCACTTCTTCAATGAAAGGATTTATAACTTCCTTGTAAAATCCTTTTGTGTATCTTAAAGTTCCAAACTTTTGAGTAAATTTATTGATTCTCCACTTGTTTTCATGATTATTATAAACTTTGTACCCCGAGACATCTCTCTCTCCCTCTTTAAATTCAAATTCTTCAACAAAGACTGTTTTAATATTTTTAAATTTCTCTAATGTTTCTATTTTCAGACTGTTATTTTCTAACAAAGTAAATAATGAGAACAAAACACTATCGCAACCTTTACTATCCAAATAATCTAATATTTCAATTATATTTTTTGAAAAATCTGAATTCCCATTTAATTCTCTGTAATCTCTTGCGACAATTCCAATTTTAGATATTTTCAAATTTTGGACTTCTGATTTTTTTAGTTTGCCATTTCTTTTTTGAACAACACTATTTTTTATATTCTTCATATCATTTTTGCCCTATCAATTCTTTAAATATTTCAATATCGTCTTTTTTATTTGCATCAAGAGAACACCAAACGTAGTCAGAAGCAAATAGTCTTATAGTTGGTTTTATGCCAAGAAAAGTTGGTGCAAAATCTCTCAAAGTGTCATACCACGCTCTTTGTTCATCTCTAAATGGTGGGTCATTATCTTTTTTATTAAGTTTTTCACATAATTCCATCCATTTTTCTTTTTTATATCCAAGTGATAATTTGTCTGAATAGTTTTCAAGTGCAAGAAGACGAGGCTTTGTAAAATGCTGAGATTCATCAAATTCAAGAATAAATTTATCTTTCACAAAATAATCTACGTTTGGAAGCCTTTTTGACCTTACGAATTCTGCGTGTTCTCTATATTTTTGCAGTTGATGAAATATATTTTCAAGGTTTGGATTTAGGTCATTTGGTTTAAATTGTTCTACTTTATTTGGAAGTTGAAGATTATGGTTTTCTAAAACATTTTCTTGTCCATATATTTTTACGAGCAATTCAAATACTCTCACTTTACATTCTTTACATCTCTCACTATGTTTTCTCATCTACCTGTCTCTTTTTTTTGCCTGAAGCATAACGGTTTGCAAATATGCACCGTAGCCTTTTCGTTGCAGGGTTTTTGTTGATTCCTTGTATGTTAATATTTCTTCTCATTTTTCAAAAAATGTGCTAACCGGCTATGGGGTATTATTTGCTG
>QMPA01000201.1 GCA_003650365.1 Bacteroidota bacterium
ACTTTCAGTTTCAAAGCACGATCCATAATTTTGGTGATTTTTTTGGCATGAGCCCAGCCTAGTGAGCCTCCTGCCACCGTAAAATCTTGAGCATAAATACAAACCGGATGACCGCTAATCATACCTGTTCCGGTAATTACACCATCTCCGGGAAGGTATTTTTTGTCCATGTCAAAATCTTTCGCGACATGCTCCACAAATAAATCGTATTCATGGAAAGACTTCGGATCGAGCAAGGTAATAATGCGTTCACGGGCAGTTAATTTGCCAATTGCTTTTTGCTTCTCAATGGCTTTGTCACCACCACCTTTCAGTGCATCACGCATACGTTTCCGTAAGTCTGTTGATTTCTGTTTAAGGCCCATATTTATTGTTTTTAGTTTACAAAAAAATAATTTGCTTAATTTTTTGATAAGCAAATTTAATAATTAGATATCCCTCTTAAGATACAAAAGTAGGTGAATTTAACAGAAAAGCAAATTTATTTTTAATGGGTTTTCATTATTATGATTTATATTACCTTTGAAACTTCCCAATAAGTGAAGCGATGAATATTGAAGAAATTCGGGCGTATTGTTTGATGAAAAAAGCAGTAACAGAGGGCTTTCCTTTCGACGAAACCACACTGGTTTTTAAAGTGATGGGCAAAATGTTTGCTTTAACAGCACTCGAAAAAGATCCCAGCATTAATTTGAAATGTGATCCTGAAAAAGCGATAGAACTCAGGGCGCATTATTCGGCTGTGCTGCCTGGTTACCACATGAATAAGCGTTTGTGGAATACTGTTATGATTGATGGCAGCATTTCTGATAAATTGATTAAGGAATGGATTGACGATTCTTACCGATTGATTGTTGAAAATCTCCCGAAAAAAGACAGGGAATCTTTGATTTTATTGAGACCTAAAATCTGAGACTTTTAGACCAGGAACAGTTAAGCAATATCTGTTGTATGGAAAGTGAAATTAATTCGTCAAAGCCAAAACGCTTTTCAGCAAAACAGCCTTTGTTTTCACCCCGATAAACTGCTTCACTGGTTCGCCATCCTTAAAAATTATGATGGTCGGAATGCTTCGGATTTTTAATTTAGAAGCTATCTTTTTATTCTGATCAACATCCAGTTTGCAGATGCTTGCTTTGTCGCCAATTGCTTCAGCTACTTCGCTAACGATGGGTCCTTGGATTTTGCAAGGTGTACACCAGGGTGCCCAAAAATCAACAAGGGTAACCCCTTTACTTATTGTTTTTTGGAAAGTTGCATCAGTTAGTATAATGAGCTTTTCGCTGTTGGTAGCATTGCTCATGCTTTTAAACATTTTGTATCTCTTGATAAATGCTGCTACCAACAGCAAGCCAAGAATACCCATAGGTATCCAGAAATATAAATTCATTTGATGTGGTTTTTTATCTGATTGATTAAATGTGCTTTACTTTGAATTCCGGGCATTTTCATCACAGGTTTTCCATCTTTCAGAAGGATTAAAAAAGGGATGTTGCGAACGCCAAATTTGTTTGCCAAAATACGGTTGTCGCTCACATTGATTTTTCCAATGCGGAGGTTTCCTTTAAATTCCTCTGCAATAGCTTCGTAAATTTTATCCTGGGCAATACAAGCAGTACACCATTCAGCCCAAAAATCCACAAGGATTACACCTTCTTTAAGATGCTTCTCCCAATTCACAAAATTGATGTCGATGAAAGCCTGGTTTTTCATAGCGGTGGCAAAGATATTTAAACTTCCTAAACTTCTAGGCGGTTATACACTTCCCTGCTTCAAGCGTCCACGCTTGAAGAATTATTCTTCTAAGAAAGAAAGCATTTAACGCATAAGTGTTTAAGCGTGGACGCTTAAACCAGGGTAGGTTTATTGTCAGGATTGTAAATCCTACGCTCTTTGCTTCCGGATTGCAAATCCAGAAGAGTGGCTTACTTAAAAACAACCCTTGTAATCCCTGCTCCTCCCTGATCTAAAGGTGCATCGTTAAACTTTTGGATTTCCGGAACTGACTGCAAATATTCACGGATAATTTCACGTAAAATACCAAATCCTTTTCCGTGTAGAATACTTACTTCTTTCATGCTGAGCATGATGGCATCATCAATGTATTTTCCAAGAATGGACAGGGCTTCCTCGGCACGCTTTCCCCGAAGGTCGATGGACAATGAAAAATGATTGGCCTTTTCGTTAATGTCCCGTGAAATTCCTGAGAAAGCGCTGCTCCTGATTTTGGCAGTCTTTTTTGGTGCTTTTGCCCAAACAAGCTTGTCGAGGCTGGTTCTCAACTTTACTTCATTTACATTTACCAAAACCGCATCACCTTCTATCAAAATCAATTCCCCTATAATATCGGTGTCCTTTACCTGGACAAAATCCCCGGCTTTGAGTGTTCCCGTTTTTTCCGGTTCCGCTATTTCTTCTACTTGTTGGGTAATTTTGGGTTTGGTTTTAGCAACTTCTGTTTGTAGCTGCTCCTTTTTCTCTGTTAACTCTTTTCTGAGAATCTTTGTCTGCCCTTTCTCTGCTTTTGCTTCTTTTATATCACGGATGGTTTTTTCAATGGCTTTATTGGAGTTCGCAATAATATCCAATGCTTTTTGTTTGGCTTCGCTGATGATTTGTTTTTTCGACTGCTGTAATTCCTGCGTCAGATTGGTGTATTTTTCAATCATTCTCGAAAGCGATTCGTCAGCTGAATCAAGCTGTTCCTGTTTTTTGGAAAGACTCAGCTTGTCGGTTTCCAATTGTTGGAGTTGCTGATCGAAACGGACATGTTTTCCACCACTTTTCTTTTTTGCATTGCGCAGGACAAACGATGGGAAGCCAATTTTTTTGGCAATCTCGAAAGCAAATGAACTCCCCGGTTTTCCAATCTGCAATTTGTAGAGGGGCTGCATCGCATTCGAATCAAACAGCATGGCACCGTTGATCATTCCTTCTGAGCGTTCGGCTTTCAATTTCAAATTTGTGTAGTGAGTAGTAATCACTCCAAAAGCTTCCTTTTTATTCAATTGTTCAAGGATGGCTTCTGCAATACTTCCGCCCAATTGGGGTTCCGTACCTGTCCCAAATTCATCAATCAGCAATAAAGTATTGTTGTTGGCATGACGAAGGAAATGCTTCATATTCAGCAGGTGCGAACTGTAAGTGCTTAAGTCATTCTCCAGCGATTGTTCATCACCAATGTCAATAAACAGGCGATCAAAAATCCGGAATTCGCTGTTGGGGGAAGCCGGGACAGGCAATCCACATTGTAGCATATATTGAAGCAAACCGGTGGTTTTCAGGCAGACAGATTTCCCCCCGGCATTGGGCCCGGAGATAATCAGGATTCTATTTTCTTCATTAAGCCAGAGTTCCAATGGCACAACTTCTTTATCCTGTGCTTTATGCGAAAGCAGCAACAGCGGGTGGATGGCAGCATGGAACTGCATACTTTTGCCAATTGAAAGTTTGGGTTTTTCAGCATCAATCCTTTGAGAGAAAATGGCTTTGGCACGGATAAAATCCATCAGTCCCAAAAAGCGGAAAGCGCCAATAAGTGCATCAATGTGTGGCCTGAGCCGGTCGGTAAATTGAATGAGTATTTTGATGATTTCCCTGCGCTCTTCGCTCTCCAGGCCACGGATTTCGTTATTCACCTCAAAGGAACCGGTTGGTTCCAGAAAAACAGTTTGCCCTGAGGATGATTCATCATGGATAACACCGGCAAGTGCCCGTTTGTCGGCAGCATGAACCGGAATAACCGAGCGCCCGTTTCTGATCGTAATCTCTGCATGCTCAGGCACCCACCCCGACTTTTTGGCCAGCGTAAAAGCTTTTTTTGTTTCGCGTAAAACCTGTCTGAGTTTGCTCGCAATCGAACTTCTGATTTCCGAAAGTTTTGCTGATGCCGTGTCTTTTATCTCCCCTTTATTGTCGATGATGGCATCGGCCAAAGGCAATAATTCATCAGGAAAGAATACCTGTGCCACCAGTTTTTTCAGCTCTGGATAAGCAATTTCTTCTGATTCGTTGAAAAAATGGAGGATATCCTGAATGGTAGTTAAAGATGATCTCAGGTCGAAAAGGGCCTCCTTTTCAATGTAGGTCCCCGGGGTTTTGAGTGGGGCAATTTCTTCGCGTAAATCAAAATAGTCTTTGGAAGGAAATTGTGAGCCCAGTGAAATTATTTGTTGAAACTCAACAGTTTGATCCAGCATTTTCTCGATGATTTCCTGCTTGGTTGAAAACCGGATATTACCTACAAATCTTTTGCCCATCGGGCTGATGCAGGCTTCACTAATTAGTTCCCTTATTTGGTCAAAACCAACTTTTTGCTCGAAGTTTCTCGGGTAAATCATCGGGGCAAAGGTAGGGATTAAGGTAGGATATGAATATGATGAATTTTGAAAATTGTTGTAATATTTGAATTTCATTATCTTTGAGGCATTCAATGACCAAATTAATCATCATGAAAGGCAAGTTAGCATTTCCAATACTTATTTTCATTCTCCTTTTTTCTCCCCAATCAAATGCACAATGGACAAGCAGTGCCGGATTGGATGGGATGGAGGTGTATGACATAGAGGTTTTTGATTCAACTATATATTTAAGTGGTGGGCCACGCGGTGTTTACTCCAAATCACTCAATAATGGCTCTTGGAATATACTGAATGTTTCACCGGGTATATATGATATTGAGTCCACAGACTCCGTGCTTTTTGCAATTGCATATAACTCGGCTGTAAGTTTGTTTAGATCGTTTGATAGTGGCATAACCTGGGAAGAATTGGATTTATTTACCTATTTTGCTTTAGAACATCTGTCAACCATTAAGAATAATATCATAGTATCGACATATGATAGCTTATTGCTCTCATCCGACAATGGGGAAAGCTGGGTAAATATAGTAACAGAACTGCCGTTTATCGAAAGCAATTATTCATTGGCCTTCGATACAGTTTTGTTCTACGGTGGAGGCTTAATTGATACCATTTTCCGGTCAGATAACCTCGGCCAGTCCTGGACACCCATTACAAGGCTTGGATTACCAAGTTATTATGGTAAAAGGCTTAACAGTATTGTAGAATTCAATGACAGCCTATGGGCCGCAACACGAAAAGGTGTTTATGTTTTTGGAGGTGATGATGTTGGTTGGTTGTCCAGAAATGCAGGTATTTTCATCCAAAAAATCACGGATTTGCTTGTTTTCAACGATACCTTGTTTTGCAGTACAAAAACAGGGATTTACTATCTTGATCAAAATACCTGGGTAAATGAGAGTCAGGGTCTCGAAACACGGGATGTGAATTGTATGGAAGCCGATAACGCCATCAGATATGCCGGCACGGGCAGTGGACCTTTTCAAAAGCAGGGAGAAGAGGATTGGCAACCCGATTACGAAGGGCTAAACCATTTGAATGTGTTTTCTGTCTCTGTTTTTCTTCCAGATGTATTTGCATTAACTACGAAAGGATTGTTTAAGTCGCAAGATAATGGTGAATCGTTTGAAAAGATGGGGAGCGATAAATTCACGAAATGTTACCATCTAATTGCAACCGATAGCCTTTTTTATTTAAGAAGTGATAGCGGTTTACTCGTTTCTCGTGATTACGGACAAAGCTGGGAACCAAAAAAACAGGGTTTTGATTCAAATTCCAAACCTTCTACTATGGCAATTTCACCTGAATTTTTTTTTGCCGGAACAACAAAAGGCTTATATCGCGCTGAACACAGTAATTTGGTATGGGAGAAAGTACCTGGTATTCTGGATAACTCACGCATAATGAGCATCGGGGCTATTGATTCAATAGTAGTGCTGTCCCCAAGTAGTGATTACCTTACGTTTACTTCGGTTGATCACGGAACTCATTTCGATACCTCTATCAATTACTATGGCAATCTTGTTACAAAGAATAAAAAGTTTTACGGACTACACTATTATGACAGATTAATTACCTCTCAGGATGGTTTTGATTGGAAAGAACATCCGTACCCTGAGGGAGACTGGTCATGTGTGGGTATCGATGCAACAAAAGAGGACATTGTCATTGCAGGCAGTAAATTGTGGATAAGCTACTATGATATATTTGTATTGGTATCACATGATAAAGGAAATAGCTGGAACGAAGTTTCTTATAACTTACCTGTGCCCGTTTGGCCGCAAATGAATCATGTGGCTATAATGGACAACAGAGTTTTTACATCACCAACCAGCCAAGGCCTTTGGTACCGTGATGACCTTTTGGTCGGAGAAACAGAATTAACTAAAGTTGAATCCAAAGAGGTACTGCTTTATCCGAATCCGGTAAAAAGCTTGTTGACGATAGATGTCGGTAATTCTTTTAATGGGCCTGTTCATCTCAAGATTTATGATATAAATGGAAGAATTGTTAAGCAACAGAACCTTCCAGCATTAAAATCCAGTTTTGAACTTTCTGATTTGAAGCCGGGAATTTACTTCCTGCAATTTGTTGGGGAAGGTAAAACGATCACTCAAAAAATTATTAAATATTAGTTGGACAGGATTAGCGGGGGTCAGACTTATAGATTATTCCTCCAAAAAAGTGTCAATAGTGAATTATTAAATTTTGGATAATACTATTTAATGCTTGCCGTTTAAGTAATGAATTTGCAGACAATATGGACAGACACACTAACTACGCGTTAACATCTTTCAAAATCTCCTCAATATCATCCTGACAACTGCCGCAAACGGTTCCTGCTTCGGTGGCATCACCTACTTCGTCAACGGTTTTTAAGTTATTATTTTTGATGGCGTCAATAATCTCGCCACGAGTAATTTCCATGCAATTGCATATAATCTCGTCTCTGTCCATTGGTTTTTCTTTCTATTGCCTAAGTTTTTTTAGACGCTGATTAAATATGATTTGTTATGATTTTTTGCAGCTTCGCTACAAATTATTTTATCATAAAAAATCTGCGAAATCTGCGTCTAAATTATTTTCTGGACGCTGATTAAATATGATTTG
>QMPA01000202.1 GCA_003650365.1 Bacteroidota bacterium
GAAGCACAAAAGCCAATGCTTATTTTAGTGGATTAGGGCCTAAAAAGCGGATTGTTTTATACGACACCTTAATCAATGATTTGGAAACAGAAGAGATTGTAGCCGTTCTTGCACATGAAGTTGGTCATTATAAAATGAAACACATTTACAAAGGCCTGGCTTTGTCATTGCTACAAAGTGGATTGATGATCTGGCTGTTGTCGCTAGCCATTGGCAGACCCGAATTATCGCTGGCTCTTGGTGCCAAAGAAAGCAGCTTTTACATCGGCCTCATTGCCTTTGGACTGCTCTACTCCCCCATTTCATTTTTTACCGGAATTATTTCCAATGTGCTTTCACGTAAATATGAATACGAAGCGGATGCCTTTGCCAGAAAATATCATTTTGGCAAACAATTGATTGGTGGTTTGATAAAACTTTCAGTAAACAATTTGAGTAACCTCACCCCTCACAAGGCTTATGTTTTCTTTCATTATTCGCATCCTACTTTGTTGCAACGGAAGAAAGCAATAGAGGAAGCTTAGATTACCTGGCTCGTCTGGATTTGCAATCCAGACGCTTTGGGAGGCAGATTTCAAATTTGCATTTATCTGGATTACAAATCCTTTTCCTTAAACTTCCAGATTACAAATCTGGAAGAGCGAAGGGGCTTAATCCTGACCCGCCGGGTCAAAACTTGTCTTCTATCTACTTAAAAAATAACTCAGAATCAAAGCCTTTTTCCTGGATTATCATTTTGTTTACCGACAAAAATTTGATAACATCCTCAATACTTACCGAATAGGTAACACCGTAGTTGATAGACTTTTTGTGGTCGATAAACACTTCGCCAGAATAGGGGCTATTTGGGGCAACAAACTGGGGGATATTTTCTTCGGGCTTCAGGTAGTGAATGCTTTGTGCCGATGACGAGCTGGCCATGCCAATCCACTCAAAATTGGGGACACCATCGCGTAAAGCCAAAACAGGCGATCCGCTAATTCCGTGATTAAATAATGCATCTGTCAGAAACTTTCCATTTCCGGATTTCGTTGGATTGCTCACTATTGCCCGGGTAACCATTAAATTACCAAGCGGATAACCCATTGTATAAACAACTGTTCCCCATTCCAAATCCTTCGTTTTGCCTCGTAGATAACTTAATACAACAGGTGTTTGCACATGTGCAAACAATTTCTTTCGTAACAAAGCAATGTCTTTTTTTGTGTTGGTTGCAACAATTTCAACGGCTTCCCCTTCCGGTAATCCTGCTACGAAATTCTGTTGTTTCAATTTAACAGAAAGCGATTGAAGACTGCCATCGGTAAAATAGTTAAACAAAGTATCAGGAAACTCAATCACATGCGCACAAGTCAATAAACCAATCTGATTGCCATCGTAATAAACAATTGTTGCTGTTCCTGAAACCGATTCATTGGTAACATCGGCACCCAATGCGAATTCAATTATTTTGTTATCAGATAGATTATTCTTATCCAAAGGATTAGCTTGCGAAAAAACGTAAGTCATATAAAATACGAGGCAGTCCAATTTACGCACCGTTGTTGACAAAAAAGCCAATTCATCAGAAACACTCTGTACAGGAAACTCACTGTCGTAGCGGCCATCTGCTATGGGAAACTGCTGTTGTTCCACTTGCTGAGTTGCACAAGAAAATAGAGCGAGCATCAAAACAAGAAAACCTATTTTCAGCATCTTTCTAAAAATCACGATTCCTCAGCAATAAATAAGTTATCCCAATAAAAAAGATACTCCAAAAGCTACAAATAAAAACATCGGGAACTGAAACGACTTCACTAAAATTGACATTAAACATTTTCAGTAATTCCGAATTGGGGAAATCAATCAAATTCGACATGGATTCCACCGGCAGGAAGATTGAAACTTCATCGGGCAAAATAGCAGCCAATATAGTTTCCAGAACAATATAATACAATGCAAACAATATTATAGCAAGCCCCGATTGCCTTAACAGGAAACCAACAAACATGGCCATTAACGAAAGTGTAAATATTTCGAGAAAATAAGCTGCCAGGAAATCAATCTTACCGAAAACCATCGAAATACTTACTTCATTCGTATGTCCAAACCCTAAAACAAGACCTGAAAAAAACAGAATTAGGGTAGCAGACAAACTGAGCAGTCCGGAAAAAAGCACTTTTGAAAGCAGGAATTCTTCCCGGCTCATCCCATTCATTATATTTTGCCTGATGGTTTTGTAACTAAATTCGCTGGTAACGAAAATCAACACGATTAAGGCAATAAGGATTTTAAACCCTCCTCCAAAAAAGGCCATGTTTTGCCAAATGTGCGGAAAGCTGTAAAGAGAGAAATTAGGAACAGGAACAGGAGTTGTTGATTTGGCATTCTCCAGGAAAAGGTTCAGTACTTTTTCAGAGAAGAAAAAAACAGCTACAATCAGCACAAAATAAATGAGCAACAACACCCAGAATGTCCGGCTATTGGCGTACTTCTTGAAATCAATTTTTATAAGTCTAAGCATTGTTATCGGATAATAATTCGAGAAAATATTTTTCAAGGCTCTTCTTGCGTACGGCCAAATGCGTCAGGTAAATTCCCTGCTGAGCGAGTAATTTACTCACTGTAGCCGGATCTTTTTCCTCATTTAATTTAGCAATCCATATTGTTCCTTCTTCCAGTACTTCGTCAACAAAATCAAGCTGCTGCAATTGTTGTTTAAGTGCGACCATATCATCGGCACGCAGTTCAAGCATGGCAGACGAACTCAATACTTCATCTACAGGGCCGTTGTGGAGTAGTTTACCTTTGTTAAGAATGGCGACATGGGTACATACTTTTTGGACTTCATCAAGCAAATGGCTTGCTAACAAAACAGTTATTCCACGATCGGCAATTTCAATAATCATATCCCTGATTTCTGCAATACTCTTTGGGTCGAGCCCGTTAGTCGGCTCATCGAGTATCAGCACTTCGGGGTCGCCAATCATACTTGCAGCAATTGCCAGCTTTTGTTTCATTCCCAACGAATAGGTTTTAAACTTGCTGTGTTTCCGGTCAATCAGCCCCACTTTTTCAAGTTGTACGTCAATCTGATCGTAGGAAACTTTTTTTATATCAGCAATTATTTCGAGGTTTTTGACCGCTGAAAGATAGGGGTAAAATACCGGCTGCTCCAGCAAGGCACCAATGCGCAAGCGTTGATTACTGAAAGGCTCTGATCCGAACCAGGAATATTGTCCGCTGTCGCATTTAATAATGTCAAGTAAAATTCCCAAAGTGGTGGTTTTACCGCTTCCGTTGGGGCCAAGTATGCCAAATACTTCGCCTTTGTTTACCTGTAGGGAAAAGTCTTCGAGGGCAAGCAATCTGCCATAAGTTTTCCTCAGATGTTTTATTTCTAAAATTGGATTATTCAAAATAGATGTATATTACTTTTTCTTAGAACGAAGGAATTCATATTTGATTACAATAATAGGGAAAAAAGTGAAAGGATAAAATTTTCTGCAATAATCAGCGGCTGCTTATATTTCGGAAGTTCTTCTTATTCATTCCCCCCAACTGTCAAACTACTTCCGGTTTCCAAAACAATAATGGCAGTTTCATTTACAATCAATCCACCACAGGAAGCTTCGCCACTTACCCGGGCATTGTTTGTGGCATCAATAATAGTTACTTCACAACTTGCATCAGGTGAAAAAGCTGCTGTACCACCGCCTTCACTCCAATTGGAAGCAGTATGCCAATCTGTTGAGGAGGAGCCATTCCATTCCAGCACTTTATGATGCCAGTCAGGAGTCATATCTTTGTTGTTTGCTGTGGTACTGATAAACCATTCATCTGCACGCCAGACGCTATCAGGGGCATCAACATTAAAAACACGCACCGCTTTCGAATCGGTGTATTCCCAATTCTGCCCACTACCATCAACGTCAATTACACCATAAGCATCAATCAGTGTTCCAGCAACATTATTTCCTCCATAATACAGAAAATAACCATCATTACCATTACCACTCGCAGCATTACTATTTTTGTCAGCATTAAAATTATATGCACTATTAAAATCCGTTGTTCGGTACGAGATCACATAAGTTTCACCTGCATCAATTGAGCCGGTCAACTGAACATTTGCCCAAGAGCCGCCATTGGCCTGTCTTGCCAAATACCAAGTTTGGCTGGTAAAATTAATTGTTGAATCGCTGTTGTTGTACAATTCCACGTATTTAGCGAGGGAAGCATTCGCCGGATCAGCAATTTCAGCAATTATCAAATTGGTATTCGGTGTACTGTTTTCTTCTTCCCAGATATCCTCTACAAACTCAGGATGATCAATAAACGGATTTCTGTTCGACTGGTAGCTGTAATAAATTGCATCATTTCTATTCCTTTCCCAGTCATCAACAGGATCATCATTGTGCCAGGCAATGAGTTTGCTCAACTTTCCGTACAATGGTTCACCTGATGGAGCTGTATTCACATAATCCACAATTTCAAGATCGGGTTCACCATCTTCACCCTCATAGCGTGTTGCCATATAAAAAATCATTCTGGCGACATCTCCTTTAACTTCATCTCTGGGTTCCCAGATATTTACAGCAGAATAACAATCTGTTGCCCCGGATCCATCAATGTATTGTGTAATGCCATCATCAAAATCGCGTTTATTTTTTGCCGAATTTACAGAAGCATCGCATGGCCTTAAGTGATGCAAATCTGTTCCGGCAGGAGCCGAATCACCAAAACCACCATGGCTTTTGCTCCAAACATGTTCGCGATTCCATTGCTCCGATCCATTTCCAAATTCTGTTTTGGCATAGGACCATCCTGAATAAAGACAAATAATATTGTTTGCATTCAGCGTATCCTCATCCGTATTTTTCAATGCTTCTTTTACAGCAGCATAACTTAATTCGGTATGTCCGTCAATAATATTATTTAGGGCACTTTTTAGCGTATTGCCTGTTAATCCGGTAGTTCCATCGTAGTAGCCGGCTGGTATTTGGGCAAATACATAAGCTGTAAGCAAAAGTAAAACAGTTGTAAAAAGCTGCTTCTTCATTGATTTTATTTCAAAAATTGCAAATGTAAAAACTTTGCCAATTCGCAAGCTGTTTTTGTTGTTTTGACCAATCATAATATTTTAAAGAAAGAAGAGGCAAAGAATCTGCAAGAAATAAAACCATTTAACAATACAATTTATAGCTTTACTTTTGCAAAAACATTTTTAATGAACACTTTTGAGAATTTAAACTTGTCAAAACAATTGTATAATGCAATTGACGATTTAGGTTTTGACAGTCCGACACCCATACAAACAGCAGTTTTACCGGTTATCCTTTCAGGAAGGGATGTTGTAGGTATTGCACAAACAGGAACGGGCAAGACATTCGCTTATGTGCTTCCGCTGTTGAAAGATTTCAAGTTTTCGAAACAAATCAATCCGAGGGTTTTAATTTTGGTTCCAACACGCGAACTGGTTCTACAGGTGGTTGAGCAAATAGAAAGTCTGGCAACATACATTAATATTCGCGTACTCGGCGTTTATGGTGGCACAAATATCAATACCCAAAAACAAGCTGTGGCGCAGGGTTCTGATATTCTCGTTGCCACTCCCGGCAGGCTGTATGATTTAGCTATGACTGGTGTTTTGCAATTAAAAGCTGTAAAAAAACTGGTTATTGATGAAGTGGATGTTATGCTCGATTTAGGATTTCGCCATCAATTAACAAGCATTTTTGAATTGTTGCCAGAGCGCAGGCAAAACATGATGTTTTCGGCCACCATGACGGAAGAAGTCGATGCCCTAATTGATGATTATTTTAGGGCTCCGGCCAAAGTCTCCATTGCAGTAAGTGGCACACCTTTGGATAATATTGCGCAGCAATGCTATCCTGCACCCAACTTTTACACCAAGGCCAACTTATTATCACACCTTTTAAGTGATAAAGAATTGTTCTCCAAAACCTTGGTTTTTGTATCCAGTAAAAAAAATGCAGACCGTTTATTTGAAGCTTTGGAAACTGATTTTGGAGATGAATCCTGCATCATTCATTCCAATAAATCACAAAACTATCGCTTGCGTTCCATCCGTGAATTTGATGAAGGAAAGAACAGGATTCTATTTACCACCGATGTCATGGCACGCGGATTGGACCTGGACAAGATTTCACATGTAATTAATTTCGACACACCCAATTATCCTGAAAATTATATGCACCGGATAGGAAGGACCGGACGGGCAGAACAGCAAGGGAAATCCATACTGTTTTATACAGAAAAAGAGGAAGAAGCAAAAGATGCGATTGAAGCATTGATGGATTATAAAATCCCCCAAATTGATTTTCCTGATGAAGTTGAAATTTCAGAACAACTTATACCAGAAGAACGCCCCAAAGAAGCTGGTGTTAAATACTTACGTAATCCGGATATTGAAACGGGAGGAGGTGCATTCCACGAAAAGAAAGAAAAAAACCTAAAAACCAACCAGGGCGGCTCTTATCTCAGGAAAGCCAAAAAACACAAACGGCCTAAAACACGCGGTGATAAAAACTTTGGTAAGCGCGGGAGAAAAAGGTAGACTACTGAAGTCTTCAAATCAAAGTGAAAAAACTTAAACAAATTTAAGACAACCTTTTTTATGGATAATACTTTCCATAGAAAGTTTCACATACCAGTCAGAATTAAAATTTAAGTGTTTGAAATTGCACCGATTCAATTTCAATTTCAGAACACAATGACCCGAAAAAACCAGACCCAAAATCCAAATCCCTTAAATACCACTTTTTTCCATTTTCAATAAAAAAATCCTGCCTGGCATCCAACTCAATTTTATGTAAATAAGATAACTTTACGCCCAGAGCTTTTATCACACTCTCTTTTCTTGTCCAGTACCAATAAAATTTCTTGATTGGGTGACCGGCATTATTAATGTCCGTCCATTCTGTTTTAGTAAACCACGATTTAAAATCTTCGA
>QMPA01000203.1 GCA_003650365.1 Bacteroidota bacterium
AAATTCACCAACACGTGCGTGTGTTTTTCCAATAACACCGTTGATGGGAGATTTCATCCAGCAATAACCCAGATTTATTTTTGAAAAATGCAGATTGGATTCCATTGCGTTTACATAAGATACTGACGCATCGTATTCAGCCTGTGCTGCATCCAGATCGCTCTGGCTTACCGCATTGATTTCGGCGAGTGGTTTTATTCTGTCTAAGTCACTTTTTGATTTAGCCAAACTTGTTTTTGCTTCAGCCAAATGGCTTGCTTGTGTTGCTACTTTCGACTGGTATTCTTCAGGATCTATTGTATAAAGCAATTGCCCTTTTTTAACCCGGAGGCCTTCCAGAAAATGAATGCCGTCGAGGAATCCTTTTACCCTTGCCCTGATCGGGATATCGGAATAACCATAAACCTGTCCAACAAATTTCTCGTAAATGGGAATATCTGCCTGCATCACCTCGACAACTGATATTTCAGGAGGGGGTGGGGGTGGTGCTTTCTTTTCTGCGCATGAGGCAATTGCGAAAATGATCAGTAGTAATAAACCAATCTTTAAAACGGAATTTGTAAAATCTTTCATGTATTTTGGTGTTGTTGTTTACAGTATAAACTTCGGTGTACAAATATCAATAAAAAAACTGAGTTTTATTAAAAATTAATCAGCCTGAATAATGGCCTGAAATATTTTATAGGAAAACGCGAGAAGTACAGCTCCAATAAATAAGCCTATAATACCGCCCAGCATCATTCCACCAATCGCGCCCAGCATAATAACCAACATAGGAATGTCAACTCCTCTTCCCATTAAAATGGGTTTGATAAAGTTGTCAGCAGCACTCCATAAAATGGCCCAAACCGTAAAAATAATGGCAGCGGTTGTACCGGCGTAGCTGAATACGTAAATGATGACAGGAATCATCACCAACAAGACAGGCAATTGGATAATGGCAACGAATAATACGATTATCGCAACAATTCCTGCACCATGGAAACCTATGGCAAACAGTCCGATACTGATAAAAAAAGTCTGGATGAGTGCAGTGCCCAAAACCCCTTGAACAACGCCTCTGATAGTAGCCCCGGCCAAAGAAGCAAAATGTTCCCCTTCTTTTCCTGCCAGTGTTTTGAATACTGAAATAGCTGTTCTTTCAGCCGCTTCGGTGTTTACAAGGAAAATCCCTGCAACAATTAATGCGATGATAAATATGAAAACCGTCCCAACCAAACTGCCTGCGAAGGACAGTATTTTCGGGGAAAACTCCATTAATTGTGGCGTAAATTTAATCACAAGTGCGCTCAGGCTTTTGGAGGCCATTTCCCATGTTTCGAAAACCATTCCTCCAATCAATGGCCAGTTTGCTACGCTTTCATCAGGTTCCGGAACAATCAGCATACCTTCCTCCATATTTTCCGAAAATGCTTTTAAACTGTCAACAGTAGAAGCTGTAAACATAATAGAGGGAATAACTATTAATGCAATTCCAATTACAACAATGAGTGTAACCGATAATTTCTCCCTGTTTCCAAGGATTTTGGATAGTTTCTTATGTAAAGGAAAAAGTGCCACAGCAATGATAATCGCCCACAACACAATGCCCAGAAAAGGTTTAAGAATTAAGTAGCTCATCACAAAAAGCAGGGCGATAAAACCGATTCTTAATGCTGTATTTATAGACCGCTGAATTCGGGTTTCGTCCTTGGTTTGTTCTTTATATTCTGGCATAATTCAATGTTTAATGATGAAAGCGAGCAAAGATAATAATTAGTGAGAATGTTTATTTGGCGTTAGTTAAGGATAAACAGCATTATGACAAAACTCAAATCATATCAATATTTTATATTTGTTCCATCATAAACAAAAGTTTAAAAGAAGAATAAATAGATTGAGGTGCCCAATTAGGTACTTAGTTTAATTATCAATTAAAAAACTTATTATGATAATTGATATGGAAAAACAGCCTATGATAGCTTTTTTGCCACTGATTCACAGATTAATTCTATTGAAACAATTATGATAATCAGTCTTATTACAATTACTCAGATTAATTATATCTGTCTTCGACAGATATTGTCTGTGGTATTTATTTTAAAACTAATCAGAAGATAAATTAATAGAAATCTGTGAATCTGTGGCTTATTGTATCGTTTATTATAGAAAACTGTTGTAATCAAAGAGTTAAGAAGTTATTTGAACACCTCGACAAATAGATATAAAATGCAAAAACAAAATGCAATATATACCGACAAAATTGGCCTGCCACCTGGCGCATTGGTTTACATTGGAAAAAACAGAACAGAAAAGGTGACCATCTCTCAATTCGAGTTTTTAAAAGGTGTTTATAATGAAACTGAACTGGATGATTTTTCAACATGCAATACTAAGAAAAAGTCAAGTTTAGTTAGTTGGATTGATGTAAATGGTATTCATGATGTTACATTGATAGAGGCTGTGGGTAATCAATTCAATCTTGATACGATGGTACTGGAGGATGTAGTAAATACAAATCACCGGCCAAAAGCAGAGGAACATGAAGATTATCTGTTTATCACACTAAAAACTTTGAAATTAATTGAAAGCGACAAAGATGTCGTTATTGACCAGGTTAGCCTGCTAATTGGCCAACACTGGCTATTGACTTTACAGGAGGAGGGGGCGGACACTTTTGGTACAATAAAAGAAAGAATTAGGTCTGCACAGGGACATATCCCTCAAAGGAAAGCAGATTATCTTTTTTACCGGCTGATAGATATAATCGTAGATAATTATTTTATACTGACGGATGTATTAGGTGTGGCTATTGAAGAATTAGAGGATAAGATAATTGCTGCTCCGGATGAAAATATGCACGATGAAATTTATCAGTTGAGAAAGAAGATTGCATTAATAAAAAAAGCAGTTGTTCCACTCAGGGATGCTATTTCCACGATTATCAAAAGTGATAATAATTATATTTCTGAATCCACAAAAAAATATTTCACCGATGTTTACGAACACCTGGTTCATGTAATAGAAGACATTACCACCTTACATGAAACACTAAACGATTTACTGAATATGTATATGTCGGGCTTGAGCAATAAAATGAATGAAGTGATGAAAGTGCTCACCATCTTTGCGGCAATATTTATTCCATTAACATTTATTGCCGGCGTTTATGGGATGAATTTCAAGTATATGCCCGAGTTGGCGCAGCGGCATGGTTATTTTGTCGTTTGGGGTGTAATGATTGGCGTAGCTGCTGCTTTATTGCTTTATTTCAGAAGGGAAAAGTGGTTGTAGAGCCCGTTTCAATAAACCTTAGACTTGCCTTTTTATAGCCCATCAAAATCAAAATAATATTGATTACCAATCATAGGTATTTTCCTCAGTATACTTTTTCCGAAATATTATGTTTTTAATATGGGGAATAACTTTTTATAGGTCAAACAACGCCATGCCCATTCAATAGGCCCAAATTTGAACCACCTGAACCAAAGCATACTAAAAGCAATTTGACTTATCAATATGACAACACCGAAATAATAAATATTTTCAAGACTTAACGAGCCATAATAATCTAAGCCAATAATTGGATAAAACACAAAAATGCCAATGACAGACTGACCTATGTATGACGTTAGCGACATCCGGCCGTAGGCTTTAAATGCATCCCAAATAAACAGCTTAGGGAATTTGTGCAAAACAATTGCTATGATTGAAATGTACGAGAGAGAAAGGCTTATCTGACCAACTTCATGAATAAGTTTGTAGAGGATATCTGACCAACTTTTTGAATAGGTGGAAACCCCACCTTTTAAGGTCATGGCGAGATAAGTGAGACCAAGTCCCAGTACAAGCCACACGATCAATGTTTTGAATTTCCTTACTTTTTCCGTAAAGTAGCCGGAACTGTAGAGGTAACTCCCTAAAAGAAATAACCCAAGGACTTTGAAAGGCCTTCCTGACGGGATGAAGTCATACCATCGCCACATGAGGTTGTGGAAATTCATTTTAAAAACGGTAAGAAAATTTACCGATTGAAATCCTGCCACAACTTCATCAGGTGAGATATCGGGGTACATTTTCAAAGCAGTAGGCGCTATTTCGGGAATCGCCGATGCAAATGTGTACATATAAATAATATCCAAAACCAGTGGTGCAGCAAAAAGCATCAAAGCCAGTTTTAGTTGCATTGGCTGGGATATTTTTCTAAGTCCCAACATAATAAACCCCATCAGGGCATAAAGTATTAATATATCGCCCGACCACAGTAAAGCATGGATCAGTCCGATGACAATAAGCCAGCTTAGACGCCTCGCATATAGTGGCGGAAAGGCCGGGTTGTCCATGTTTTTTGTTATCTGCAAACTAAACCCAATACCAAACAGTAATGAGAAAATAGTGTAGAACTTTGTATCCACAAAATATTTAAGAAAATCGTAAAGCATACGATCATCTTCAATATTGCCAAATGATTCGATTACGTCAAAGTGTAAAAATTTAATTCCACTCCAACTGAGTATGTTAGCAAACAAAATTCCTACTAATGCAAATCCTCTGATCACATCAAGTAATTCAATACGTTTGGTAACCGGTGCAATTACCTGGTTTGTTTTTGTATTCATTAAATTGAATTTTTAAGATTTTTAAGTATAGATAATAAGGCACAAATAAATTTCTCTACCCCATTATCATCATAATTATATTGATTACAAATGCATTGCTTACCTGGATAATGAAAGCCCCCAAAATTGGAATTACTGCAAAAGCTATTGCCGATGGGCCATGTTCTTTGGTTACCGCAGCCATGTTTGCCATTGCTGTTGGAGTGGCTCCCATTGCTGAACCAATATATCCGGCAGAAATTACCGCCGCAGCATAATTTTTACCCAATATCCTGAAAATGATAAAAACCGTAAACAGCAATATCGATATGGTTTGGATAAGAATACTCACTAAAATAAACAAGGATTCTTCACCAATTTCCCAAAATTTGAGTGTCATCATGGCCATGGCAAGAAATAAACCCAAACTCAAATCAGAAGTGATAGCAAGTGTTGGGGATTTTCCAGGACATTTTAGTTTGGGTATAATTAACGGAACAATAAAAGCGATGGTTACCCCACCCAACATACAGGTTGCAAACAAAGGCAGGGTGAAATTTATATAATCAAGGAAGTCGTGTAAATAAAGCCCGATACCTATAGCTACAAAAAGCATAAAAATTACTTTCAGTATCGAATTATAATCGATGGTTAGGTTTTTACCATGTTTGGGACCAATGGTAATATTATCATCATCTGCTACGACATCCGGTTTTAGTTTGTGTTTTTTTATGAGGTAATTTGCAACCGGCCCCCCGAATATTCCCCCAATAATCAGCCCGAATGTGGCCATTATCATTCCAATTTCCATTGTATTGGAAATACCAAATTGCTCATTGATGACGGGTACAAAGGAGACGACATTCCCATGACCACCCTGTAAAGGAATCGAACCTGCTATAAGTCCAAATGCCTGATTAAAATTGAACAGTTTGGCAATAAAAATACCAATGTAGTTTTGAACGAAAATATAGGCAATAGCAAAAATTGTGATAATAAGCAGGACTCTTCCCCCTTTAACAATACTCTTGATTTCGGTCGAAAGCCCGATGGCAGTAAAAAATATTATCAGTAATATATCACGATAATGTGTAGCAAAATTGAGGTTCACATCAAATAGCAGGTACAACAATCCAAAAAATAAAGAAGCCACCAGCCCGCCCGTAACAGGCTCGGGGATATTGTATTTACGAAGTACTTTAATTTTTCTATTGAGATACTTTCCCAAAAAAAGCACCAGAATTGCAACAATAATTGTTTGCCGGGAGTCTAGTTCCATTATGAATGAGTAAATGCTTAAATGAGTAAATGCTTCAAAGTGCTATTATAGTTTTATAAAAATTTCAAAGCAGAAATAAGTCCGACCATAACCCTGCCTGTTTGATAATCCTGGACTCCTGTTTTTGATGTGGCATAATCAGAATAATTGTAAATCCTGCCCACATATCCTGCAAAGAATTTCAAATCAACATCATCCCACGGATAATACTCGATGGTAGGAATGTAACCAAAGGCTGTTCTGATTTTGTCGGTAGTTTTATCAGGGTCTTCGTCACCCATCCATTTGGCATTATCAATAAAGCCTACAAAGGCCAATTGCCATTTGGGCAAGAAGCGCCACTCCACCTGTAGCCAATGACTGCAGTAACGCGTGTTTGTTAAAGTATACTTATTTTCATCCTGTGGTACTGTCTGGCTAACTATACCAGTCCTGTCAAGGTCTTCAAAGCTTAACTTAAAATCATAAGAAATTCTTACTTTATCAAAAGTCAGCATGTTTCCAAGAGCTATGTAATTTTTAAAATATCCTTCGGCTTCTGTAAAAACAGAATATGACCACAATGTTGAAAATTTCCCGAAATTACCTCTCCATGTAAGTACTCCTGCCAAAGGAGCTTTTGATGCATGTATTCCTTTTCCTCCAATAATAGTGTCGCCACCATAAATCTCATCAAATGATTGAGTACGTGAGTTAAGTACTTGCAATCCAAATGAATTACGATCAGAAAGTTTGTAGCTAAGCTGTGCACCTGAAAGGAAGTTGTCAGCCATTTCAATAATGTCAGAATATTCGTAAATAAAAGCCGGGTTCATATCAAACTCTATTCCACCCCAGTCGGCACACATCTTACCTACAGTTAGTTGCCATTTATCTTCGGTGCCAAGCTTAACAGTAACGAATGCCAAGTCGACCCCTTTAATAATTTTATCCATTGTTTGAGGCTCAAACGGGCTGGTGTAGCGATGACGGAAGCGGAAAAA
>QMPA01000204.1 GCA_003650365.1 Bacteroidota bacterium
AGATATTGTCGAGAATAAGCAGAAAAGGATTCCAGAAAGCGGCGCTGACTTTCTTTAAATATCACATTATAAGCAAGGGATGATTTCCCTGAACCGGAAACGCCGGTAATCACCGTCATTGCATTGTGGGGGATATCAACACTGATATTTTGAAGGTTGTGTTCGGAGGCTTCAATGACCTGAAGGGTGTTTGCTTTTGATTTGTCCATAGGTGTCAATAAGTTGCAAATGTATTTAATCAATGACGCAAATAAATCTGGATGCGTTCTGAAAATTCAAAAAATGAATTCCACTAAATCCCCTCCCGGGAGGGGTGTAGGGGTGGGTTAGATAAAATAATCTATTCATTTTTTGAATTTCTTTCTGTAAGTATTATATCTTTTTCAGAATAGATGACATGTCGTGTTCTTAATAAAACCAATTGGGTGGTTTGCTCATTTTTACCCACCCCTAACCCCTCCGAGGAGGGGAATAGTCAAATTTAAGAAAACTTGCTATGCTTAGATTGTCGTTTGAAAAGTCTTCCATTCCCTATTGTATCGCTTTCCTTGCCTTCAAAATATACTTTGCCCTGTCCAAAGGGCTGATGCCCCTGAAAGCTGTTGTAGTTCCCAGTTCCAGTGGACATTCGCGGTAACCGGAAAACCGGGTTGACAACTTTCCTTTTCCACCGGTAATTGCACTTAATTTAGCAGCATAATCCAAAGAAGTTGCCACTGGAATTGTACCTGAAATCTTGAATTTGTCATTCAATAAAAGTGGGTTTCCCAACTCAGCCCTTAATTGAGTTAGTCCGCTGATAACTTTGCCCAGGTTTTCTTCCGGTCCTGTGATGGTGTAGGTCAGCATCGGTTCGCGTAAAATGCTTCCTGTTTTCTTTAAACCATTCAATATTGCCATCGGAGTGGCCACAGCAAAATCGCCGGCACGGGAGTGGATATTGTGATGTTCACCACCGATTAAGGTAATTTCCAAATCAGTAATTTCCCAACCATAAATACCTTGTTTCAAGGCAAGTGGCAAAGTTCTTTCTATCTCTTGCTGGTATCGTTTTGCAATCTGATTGACGCCAATTTCTGAATGATAAATTACACAGCTTCCTCTCTCGCCGGGTTCCAACTTAAACCTGACGACTGCCCAGCAGGGTTTGGGCATGGTGTATTCTTCAAAAGCTTCCCCGGAAGTGGCAGGCGTTTCTTTGTAGATAACGCTTGGACTTCCGAATTCCACTTTCAGATTAAAGCGGTCGTCTAAAATATGTTCCAATATTTCAAGTTGGATAAGCCCCATTATTTTGATGTGCAGTTCGCGCTCCTCTTTCAGCCAAAGCAAATCAATCATCGGGTCTTCATCGGTGAGCATTTGCATGGCCTTTACAAGTGACGAATAATCTTCCGTTTTCAGTGGCGAAAGCTTGACAGTTAGCAATGGCGCATTTAAACTAACGGGCTGGTGAATTCCTTCTGATGTCCCGATAATATCCCCTGCTTTTATACTGCTCAATCCACAAAGTGCTCCGGTATCCCCGGCTGATAAAATACCAATATCTTCCCATTTTTGCCCCCGGAGTTTCCTGATTTGGCTAATCTTTTCTTCTTTATCCTGGCTGGCATTAAAAACCATGTCACGGTTTTTTAATGTTCCGTTGAACAATCTCACACTGGCAATTTTGCCAATGGTTTTGTCGTGCTCCACTTTATACACAATGCCTGAAACAGCAGCGGATGGGTCACCTTTTGCCGTGGGCATAAATTGGGTGATGGCATCCAGCAATTCAATAATTCCAATAGCATATTTCGCAGAACCAAGTAAAGTTGGGAATAGTTTATTGTCAAGAACTTGTTGAGACATAGACTGTTTGAGCTCATCAGTTGTGATGTTTTCATTGTTGAGGTATCTTTCCATCAAAACCTCATCATTGTTCAGGACGGATTCGGTGAATTCAGCATTTAAATCATCAAAGCTATCAGAGCTGTTTAAATCAGAAATACTTACCTCATTTGTTCCTTCATCCAGAACAGTATTTAAGCCGACAATATCGGGACTTAATTCCTTTTTTATTTCCCGGATAACCGAATCAGTATCAGCACCTGCCCGGTCAATTTTATTGATGAAAATGAGCGTTGGAATATTTGTTTTCCGCAAAGCTTTCCAAAGTGTATCGGCATGGGCCTGCACGCCTTCAACAGCCGACAGAACGAGTATGGCACAATCAAGTGCCCGAAGTGAGCGTTCCACTTCTGCCGAAAAATCAACGTGTCCGGGTGTGTCAATCAAATTGATTTTGATGCCCTTCCATTCAAAGGAAGCGGAAGCACTTCTGACAGAAATACCTCTTTCTTTCTCCACAGCCAGGCTGTCGGATTGCGAAGTGCCTTTGTCAACACTGCCAAGATTTCTGATTGCCCCGCTCTTGAAAAGAAACTGCTCGGTAATTGAGGTCTTCCCTGCATCAACATGGGCAACGATTCCGATATTTATTATTTTATTGGTTTTGGACATTTGGCGATTCCACTTAATGAGTGCAAAAATACTAACTAAGATTGTTGAATAACTTGTCGTGCTTTTTATTTGTTCATAGTCTGAATGGCCTACTTTTGCGCATCTCCAAAATCAAATGAAATTGCTGAGAAAATTCCTCGTTATTTTTGCCTTAATGGTGATTATTTTGCCAGGTCGTGTTCATGCACAGGAAAACCTGCGGACTGTTTTATCTGTAGATTTCACAATTTCTGCTGATCAGTATTCCGAAAAAAGTGCAGGACGACAAATATTGAGTTCACTTGCCATAAACAATGGATTGAGCCTTTACCAGGTGAAAATTGATTTTCAGGCCAATGTCTTTATTAGTGTTCAACACGACAGTAGCATCGGACAGCAAACATTGCGTGCGAAAATCTTGAATCAAAAAGTAAATGGCAATAATTACTTTCGTGATTTTGCTGTTGACAGCCTGTTATTTCCCGCTTCTATAAGAGGAGTATTATTGTTGATGCAAGGAAGTAAGCACCTCATCAGTTTGCCAGTAGACCTGATGATTTCTGAACCAACTACTATTTTGAATCTGCCAGATGGTTTTTCATTACCTCCAGATTCACTTTCTGCTCAGCTAACAATTGAACATTTGCATTATGACCAACAAACGGAACTGAAGTTTAAACAACTTTCTTCCCTTATTAATTCTTATTACGCTTATAACGAAATCCTTAAAGAGCTTATTGATGAGTATGGCGTCGTTTCGTTGGACCGAAAGCAAGGCAATATTGCGGTTTTTATTGCCTGGCATCAAATCAGCCGCGTAAATAGTAATATTCAACAATATGATTTTGCCAAGAAATTGAATCTTAAGGAAAACGATCCGCAAGAATTTCTTCAAAACTATTCCACTTCAAAACGGATGGAAAAAAGGGCAGAGACTTTATTCCGGCAAATTCTAAAAACAGACGAGAAAGGCAATCTGAATGATAAAAGAAAATATGTTGAAACCTATGCGCAACTTTCCATCAAATACCTTGAACGTGCACATTGGTTTCAACCTTATATTGCATCAGGCTTTAAAGAAGTGGCGCAAATTTTTCCAACGCAGGATGAAAAAAATAAACTGACCGAAATAGCTGATTTTTATGATGTATTTAACCGACTTGAGAATGCATCCACACCGCAATTAATTTATACACATTTTGTTGATTTAGCAGCGAAGGCATTTGATAAAAATCAATTTGTTGCTTCGCTGCAACTATTGCAAAATGCTACACAGATTAAAAAATGGTTTGACGAAGTTGTTGTTTCAGACGCTTTTTTAATGCTTTATTATCAGTCGCTAGACGGGGTAATGACATCCTACCTGAGGGTTTCAATTAATGCTTACAGGGCAGAAAAATTTGAGATGTCGGATAAGTATTACAACAAAGCCCTTACTGTTTATCAGGAATATGGTGGTGGCGTTACAGAGGTTGCGAAAGATATTCCTGTTTTCTTGCATTTTACTGAACAGCAAATAGAGTTGTCACAAAATTTATTAAGCAATGCAGAATACGGGAAGGCATATGCATTATTAAACCAGGCACGCAACATCCGTAATTGTAAGTCAATAAATAATGACTGTCCACAAATTGATGCCTTCATTTCTCTGGCTCTTCAGGGAATATTTGAGCAAAAACTGGATATAGTTGACGATTGGATTTTTCAGAAAGAATATGATAGTGCATTGGTTTCATTGAATGCCGCAAAACAATTCGTGCTAAGTTCTGAAGGTTATTTTGAACCTTTTCCAACTACCGAATTTGTACCACCAGCAACTATTCTGTTCAATACATTTTACAGTTGGGGCGAAAATTTGCTAACTGGTAAGCAGCCTGAAAAAGCATTGTCCTTTTTTTTGAAAGCACAGGAAGTCGAGAAAAAGTATTTGCTGACACAGAATACCCGGCTCAAAATTCTGGTTTATAATGCTACTGTTCCTGTGATTCTTAGCCAGATAGAAAAAGCAAATTTTGAAACCTGGGCCAACCGGATGAAAAATGCTGATAGTATTTATTGGAAAGCCAAACACTTGCAAATCAAATATAAACAGGAAAGTAATGAGGAGTTAAACACAGCATTTCTTGCATTGGAAACCAAAATGGAACAACGAAAATGTGTCGACCTAAAATACCGAATTAGCAATCTCAACGATTTAATAGTTAGCCGAATAAATTCGGGAAAATTCGATTTGGCGGAAGGATTTTTGCAAGAAGCAGATTCGATAATAAATAATTATCCGAAATGTTTGATTGATAATTCAGAAACAAAAATCCTGGAAATAAAATATGCTGCTTTGTTCGAATTTCAAAATGGAATGAAGCAAGTAAAAGAGTTTGAAAACAATTCGAAATTCCTTGCTGCCATTACTCAATATATTTCGCTTGATGACTATTATTTAAAGAACAATCTTGATGAATTTGGTATTGAAAAACCTTCCCTTTATAATTATGTAGAAAGCAGTAAGAAGCCAGAGTTAACACGTGAAGCTATAGTTTATTTTGTTCAGCGTGATGCGTATTTGGAAGCGTTTCGTTATTTAGATTTATTAGAAAAGCAGCATGTTCCAGCTAGGGAGACAAAAGAATTTCAGCAAATAATAGGAAATGGAATTGGATTAATGGAAAGGGGCAAGACTGTAGAAAGTCAGCAGTTGGAATCTGTTATGGATGACAATTGGTTTCGTGATTTTCAACAGGCAAGAATCGCTGTTCGGGATTGGAAGTAAAACGCTTTTAAGCCGTTCAATTTGACACCGGGCATTGCTAAATTATTATTAATTTGCGGCTTGAAAATTCAGATAAATATATAAAGATAAAACCATGAACAAAAAACTTTTATTGATCAGTAACTCAACCATGGCAGGGGAGGATTACCTGGGATGGCCCAAGCATTACATTTCCGATTTTTTAAACAATGAAAAGGTGAAAAAGGTAACCTTCGTTCCTTATGCTGGTGTCGGACTTTCATTGGAAAGCCTGGAAGCTTCTTACGATGTTTATACCGAACGGGTTCGCGAAGTGTTTGCATCACTGGGTTTCGAAATTGAGTCGGTGCATCAGGCTGACGATCCTGTGAAAATGATTCAGGCTGCTGAAAGTATTGCAGTTGGTGGGGGAAACACTTTTCACCTTGTAGCAAAAATGCACGATACAGGAATTATGAAGGCCATCAAAGAAAAAGCCGAACAGGGAACCCCATATATGGGATGGAGTGCCGGTTCAAATGTAGCTTGCCCGACTTTGATGACGACGAACGATATGCCCATTATTCAGCCCAAAAGTTTCGATTGCCTGAATCTAATTCCTTTCCAAATCAATCCCCATTATTTAGATGCCAATCCTGAAGGCCACGGTGGAGAAACACGAGAGCAGCGGATAGAAGAGTTTTTGGTAGTAAATAAAGAGATGAAAGTGCTTGGGCTACGTGAGGCCAGCTTGCTTTTTGTGGAAGGTAAACTGATGAAATTGTTGGGCAGCAGACAGCTTCGCTTATTTACTTTTGGGAACAAACCTGAAGAATTTGAGCTAGGTTCGGATTTGAGCCGGTTTTTGTAAGTAGTTTGGGCTGACCCGACGGGCTTTTATCAACCCGGCGGGTCAGTGCAAACTATTTATAAGTATACCGTAAAAAATCTGGAAACAGCTATTAGAATCAAAATAAATTATACGCTTGTTGACTTTAAAAAAACAGACATTAAACTCATCGTAATCCCTAATTAATTTCATGACTAAAAAAGACAGCTTAAAAATATTTGACGATAGCACTATTCGCACGATTTGGAATAGTGAAAATGAGAAATGGTATATTTCTATTGTTGACGTAATTGCTGCCTTAACAGAAAGCATTGACCCTGTAGCATATTGGAGAAAGCTAAAGCAAAGACTTAAAGCAGAAGGAAACCAAACCGTGACAAATTGTAACGGTTTGAAAATGCTCGCTGCTGATGGTAAAATGCGCATGACCGATGTAGCTGATACAGAGTAGTTTTTTAGATTGATTCAATCTATTCCATCGCCAAAAGCAGAGCACAAACTATTTATAAGCACGCCGTGAAAAACCAGGAAACAATGAAATACACTTGTAAAATTAATCCCTAATTAATATGAAACATCCATGATTATTATTAAACACACAAGGGGATGATTATCAACCCCGAAGGGGTGAAATCTTATTTACCCCGGGTTTCAACCCGGGAAAAAAAAAGCGATAAACCGTTTTGGCGTGATTTTCGAAGCCTGCCCTGAGCTTGTCGAAGGGAAGCCGAAAATCATGACAAAACACACAAGGGTGTAAATCA
>QMPA01000205.1 GCA_003650365.1 Bacteroidota bacterium
AGCAAAGTTAGTTGAAATAATGAATGAGGTCAAGAAAATAAGACGACAATAAAAACATAATGTACAAAACCAAAGCTTTAGCTGATAAAACAGGTTTTTTTAAGTAGATAAAGTATCTGCTAAAAAAGAAGTTTGCCAAGGTATAGTGTATGCACAACACCTTCCCTATTTTGACTTTGTATAAATCTAACAATTAGTTTTGAGCCTGCAGATAATAATCTACCTTTGAATTTATTTAACCAAACAAATTATGAGGAAGTCAGTCTTATTAGCCGCCATCATATTTAGTGGCATATTTATTCAGGCACAAACATGTAAAGATGTCATCTACCCTACCAAAGGAAAAAGTGTAATATTTGATTGTTGCATCGAAGAAGTTAAAGATGGCAATATGGTACGCTTTACAAAAAATGATACGACATCATTTATTGAAGCAATTAGTATTATTAAGGAAGGGCTAACGCTTCAACTCACGACCTTAGGTAACGAGCCCTATGGAAACAGCCTTTACAAAGGACATAATTATAAACATTATGCTGAAAAATATGAAGAGGCAAACAAGCGGAAAATTGCCGGTATAATTGTTAGTGCAATTGGACTTAGTGAAGTACTGGCTGGTCTTATATTTTTGGATAACTCACACGGTCCTGCACCTCAAATGCTAATTTTTGGCGGAACAATTGCTTTTAGTGTTGGTATACCTATAGCCTTATCTGGTGGTATTGAAGCATCGAATAACAAAAAAGCAATGGAAAAGATAAAAAACAATGCCAGCTTGTCTTTCGGAACAACAAATCATGGAATAGGCCTGGTACTAAACTTTTAGTCCCCTCTTTCAGATTACCTTTGCCAGCTTATTTCATCCCATATGAAACCCGAATACCAACAATACCTAAATCTTGCCGAATCCCGGAAAAAGGAAAACAAAAAGTTGCTCCAGAGATTAAAAAAGCAAAAGCCCAAAGTATTGGATAAAACCATCAATGAACTTCATGATCTGGCATTCAAGTTTATTGATTGTCTGGAATGTGCCAATTGCTGCAAATCAATCAGCCCTTCGATTCAGGACAACGACATACAAAAAATTGCAAAAACGCTTCGAATAAAACCATCAGCCGTTGTCAGTACGTACATGCACCTGGATGATGAACAGGATTATGTGATGAATGAAAGTCCCTGTCCTTTTCTGAAAGCCGACAATTACTGTGAGATATACAATTCGCGACCACTGGCATGCAAAGGCTACCCCCATACCGATCATAATAAAATGCACCAGATTCTTGATCTGACCCTAAAAAACACCCTTATCTGCCCGGCAGTGTGTTTTATTTTTGAGGAACTGAAGAAAAAGAGATAGAAAACTCGCTTTCGTCTTCTGCATGACATAGCCTAATGCCAAAAGAAAGCACCATAATCTTTCCGTTATTTTCCACATTACCGAAGTATTTCCCCCAATTTAGGTCACTCTCAAGAAGAGATTTTGAATCTGGAAGTAAATCACCTATCTTTGTGAAAACTAAAAACAACTAACAATGAAAAGACTAATCTTAATCACCCTTATCCTTTCCATCAGCATGCTGATAGTAGCACAAGAGTGCAAGGATGTAATCTACCCAACAAAAGGTAAAAGCATAATTTTTGACTGCTGTATTGAAAAAGTTCAAGATGGTAATTGGGTACACTTTACAAAAAACGACAGCGCTGCTGTTATTGAGGCGGTAAGCATAATTAAAGCTGGGCTTACTTTAAACCTTATTCCTTTAGAGGGTGCAACACATGGCAATGCATTATACAAGGGACATGATTACATCTACTACACTGAAAAATATGAGCGGGCAAAGAAGAAAAAAACGGCCGGCATGCTTGTCAGCGGCCTGGGTCTTGGCGAAGTACTGATTGGCCTTGCATATAATAGCATGTCATCTTCAGGTAGTTCACGGATACTTATGATTATGGGCATAGTCACTTTTAACGTTGGTATGCCTTTGGCTATATCTGGTGGTGTTGAAGCATCGAACAACATGAAAGCAATGGCTAAAGTGAAAAACAATACCAGTCTGTCTTTCGGAACAACAAATCATGGAATAGGCTTAGTACTTAACTTTTAATCTGCTAAATTTACTTTTAGCTGGAATTTTTTCTTTTGCAAGCCCAAAATGAAAAATAACATTTGTAGCGATAGTACTTTGAAATCAGGTCAATATTTTTCTACTGTTAACCATTCAACTTCCATATAAGCATCAGGTGTTTTACCACCACAATAAGTTCCCCAACCACAGGTGAGAAGAACAAGTCTTTCACCACTTGATGTTCCTCGTTTCATTTTCCGGACTACTTTACCATTAATTCTATAAATAGTTTTATAGGGCGTAATTTCTACCTGGTACAAATTCCAATCATTGGGGTTTACGCCCCTTCTCTTGTTATGAAGCGTACTTTTTTTATAACTGCTGCTATCATAATTATACCCCCAATGCTGTGTAACATTTACATATTGCTCCCCACCGCAGTACTCCACAACATCGTACTCAGGCAAACCAGATTCTCCAATTATCCAAAAGGATGACCAGGCACCTTCTTCTTTTGGAAGCCTGATTTTAGCAGTAACTATTCCGTATTTAAAATGAAAATTAGAATGCAGACAACCTTCTTTTCCGTTCCGGGCCCAGATTTTAACACCCTTATCCGTATGCTCTATATTGTCTTTTGAATAACCTTCGTGATTCCATGGCATATTCCAGCGCCAATCAGGGTCTTCCGGTTGATGCTTCCGCTCCCATTTACTTTGCCAGGGAGGTATTCCTACCGTTTCTTTTTGGAAAGTATAACGTTCTGTTACTGTCGTTGGTTTTTGTGAAGTACAACTGTAAAGGCCTGTAAGACTTATCGCGATTAAAACAATTCTAAAAAATAGGACAGACAAATATCCAGGTGATTTATTCCTATTGGTTTTCATTATTATCGAATTGTACATTCCTTCACTAGAATAAAAATGCAATTTACGATAATTAAAGCTCCGATGCTATTATTCTCTATTTCAGAAATTTTTAGATTTTGCTTTTCGTATTGACAAAAATTTGACATGCTCCACGAAAATAAAAAACCCGCAACTATTGCTGCGGGTTTCCTTCCTGCCAGCCAATGACAGGTTGCGGAGAGTAAGGGATTCGAACCCTTGGTGCCCGCGAAGGCACAACGGTTTTCGAGACCGCCCCGTTCGACCACTCCGGCAACTCTCCGGGGCAAAAATACAAAGGTTTTGATTTGAATGAATAGAGGTTGGAAATAAAAAAAATCCTCAACTTATGTTAAGGATTTTCTTTTGCGGAGAGCAAGGGATTCGAACCCCTGGACCCCGTGAAGGATCAATGGTTTTCAAGACCACCGCATTCGACCACTCTGCCAGCTCTCCGTTGGCAAAAATACATTTTTTTGGTTTTGTTAATCACCCGTCATTATTTTTTTTCATTAATCACAGAAAGCTGCTTCAACATTCACTTTCACAAACTTTAACTATCTTTGATTTTCTAAATTCATTCCATAAAACATGAGAAATTCAACAATATTTACCCTTTTATTTCTATCCACTTTTGCATTTAGTCAAAATGTAGAGCAAGACTTTCCTTCACCTGGCGAAAACTGCCTGACGTGCCATCAGGGAATTGAACCTATCCGACAGCATCAGTCTGAGATGATGCAGGCCATTTATAAAAAAGGGGCTAAAGCCAACGACCCCAACGGATGTATTGTTTGCCACGGAGGAAACCCAAATGCCAAAACTGCATCAGAAGCGCATCGGGGAACTAACGATTATTTGTTGAGCCACGATGGCCCCACCACATTTTATCCCGACCCCGGGAGTTCGTGGATTAATGAAAATACTTGTGGTCAATGTCACCCTGAGCAAATTAGCGCACAAATGAATTCCTTAATGATGACCGAGCAAGGCAAAATTCAGGGTACATTGTGGGGTTTTGGTGGAATGGAAGGTTATAACCACAATATTGGGAATTATGTTACCAATAACCCCGATGACCCGCACGAACGTCTGGGGACAAAAGTTTATCAGGAATATATGACTTCACTTCAAGTATTAAACCCGCTGGTTTATCCCGATAAAATGAGCAAACTTCCTCCGGCTCCTACTGCGGATGAAGTTGAATTAAATCCGCAGCTGGCGGCCTATACATATCTACGCCAGGAATGTCAACGCTGCCACACTGGCTCAAAAGGCCGTCAAAAACGTGGTGATTTTCGTGGGATTGGTTGTTCTTCCTGCCATATTCCTTATTCAAACGATGGGTTTTATGAAGGAAACGACCCGGCCATCAGCAAGAAAAATGCCGGCCATTTATTGGTACACAGCATTCAGGCTGGTAGGGATGCAAAAGTCACTGTCGGACAAACAACTTATTCGGGAGTTCCGGTCGAAACCTGCACCACTTGTCACAACCGCGGGAAGCGAATTGGGGTTTCTTACCAGGGATTGATGGAAACGGAATACACACCCACTTATGATCATCGTGGAGAAGGTCAACCCAAATTGCACACCAAACATTATCTTCATTTACAAGAAGATGTGCATTACCAAAAAGGGATGTTGTGCCAGGATTGTCATACTTCCAACGATTTGCATGGCGACGGATTTTTGGCCGGATCGACTTTGGCTCCCGTTGAAATCGAATGTCAGGATTGTCATGGTACAACCAAAAAGTATCCCTGGGAATTACCAATTGGTTATAGTGATGAATTCGATACGAAACCTGCAATTGGCGATGAAAGAGGTGTTGCCAAACAACTACCCGAATATTTAGAAAAAGGTACAGTTTACAATCCGCACGATGGTTTTCTAATTACAGCCCGCGGCAACCCTTATCCCAATGTTGTAAAAACCGGGGACAGTGCCCTCGTTCATTTGGCCAGTGGAAAAGACATTGTTTTACATCCTTTAAAGAAGTTGACCAATGAAAATAGATTATCCCTAAATGGACGCGTGGCAATGGATCAAGTGAGTAGCCATATGGAGCGAATGGAATGTTATACCTGTCATGCCACCTGGGCTCCTCAATGCTACGGTTGTCATGTGAAAGTCGATTATAGCAATGCGGTAAAACATGTGGATTGGCTGGCTGCTGCCACTGATCATGACCAAAGTGGTTTAACCGGGGGTGCACGTGGCAATTTGCAAAAGTACTTGGTTGATGGTGAAATTACTGAAACCAGAAGTTATCTCCGTTGGGAAGACCCGCCACTTTCTCAAAATGGCGAAGGACGGATTTCTCCAACTATCCCCGGTTGTCAGACAACAATCACCGTTATCGGGAAAGATGGCAATGCGCTGATTGAGAATCATATTTTCAAAATACCAAATGTGGAAGGTGCCGGGGATGAAGGTCAATTGGGAATCGACATGTCTCCGGTTCAGCCACATACTATTCAGAAAGAAGCCCGTTCATGTGAAAGTTGCCATGCTTCGGAAAAAGCATTGGGTTATGGGATTAATGGTGGAAAATATTTTGGCAATCCGCAACAAGATTTAATCATTGATTTGATGACAGCCGATGGTGAAATTATTCCGGAACAAATTACTGTTCAAAAACCGGGAATCAAAAACCTTGAAATGGACTGGTCGCGTTTTGTTTCTGAAGAGGGAGAACAATTGCAAACAGTCGGCCATCATTTTAAATTATCCGGTCCTTTAGATGCTGCAACCCGTGCAAAACTGGATCGGCGTGGAGTTTGCCTTTCTTGTCATCAGAGCATCCCTGATAAAGATTTAGCAGTTTCATTAATGACGCATACCGCACAATATGCCGGAATTGAAATTGACAATGAAATGCACCAGGGAGTACTTTACAAACTACTCTTGTTTGGTGCCTGGGGACAAATGTTGCTTGGCTTTATTTTGGGAGTTGGTGTATTATTATTGATTTTGAAATTTGTCAGAAAACGATGACCCCACCCCGACCATCCCCAAAGGAGATGGAGTAAATCATCAAAATAAAATCACATTTTTCTTCTTCGCTCTGCGCAAGTAGGAATTAATAATCTGCCTGACTTCCCGATTGTCTTTTTGTGAACGGATGCAATCGTGAAAATCTGTTGGTTCAAATGCTTGTCCGTTCATTTCAACAAAACCAAATCCAATATATTTTCCGTTTTCAACCTTGATAACAGCTTTCTCGTCTTCCCTCCTGCCCTGCTCAACAACAAAGAAATTCTGTTTGCCAAAATGATAGTTCTCCAATGCTTGCTCCACTTTGCTATTGTATGATTTCGGCGACTCTTTACCAATGCAAGCCCCTTCACATTGGTGGATTTGGTATTGAAAACACGAGCCTGTTGTATCGTAAACTCCACAAAGTTTCTGGCACAATCCAAATTCCTCTGTCAGCCGGAGAATGTGCTCCTTTCCTTCGTGAGCCGAACCATAAGTGTAAACAGGATTCAGTTCTTCAATGATGCGCGTTACCTTTAAATTCACATAACCATTTTCATCGGTAAACGAATACAAGCCATAATTGAAATAAGTCCTGCGTTGCGAACGGTTGTATAAAGGTTGGTGCTTTTTTATCTCAGCCGATTCAAACAGCAGTGCCACCAATTCATTACCCGTCAACTCAAAATGTACTTCGGCAATATCATTCTTCATCCTGACTGCTTTTTTATGCAGATTGTTATTTAGATGAGAAAGCACCCGATCGTGGATATTGATGGATTTTCCAACGTAAATCAATTCACCAGATTTATCATAGAAATAGTAAACACCGGCTGCTTTTGGAAGTCCTTCGACCAATGACTTATTGAATCCATTGACAGC
>QMPA01000206.1 GCA_003650365.1 Bacteroidota bacterium
CATTGTTTGAAGTAAACGGAGACAAGAATGTAGGGAGTCTTTCTTCGAAAACAGATTACGTTCTTGAAGGTGACAATATGGGCCCGGCCAAAAAACAGAAAGCCGAAAAGCTCGGCATTCCTATAATTTCTGAAGAAGATTTTGAAGGGATGATTGGGCTCTAATAGCTACTCTGGACTATCTTTTTTCTCACCTTTTCCAAAGCTTTTCTTGCCCGGTTTCATAAACTTATATATTACCCAGGCAAAGCCAAGCAGCACATGCAAAAGTACTATTGCAAAAACAATGTAATAAAAGCTTAGGCTATTGGTCATCGCTTATTTCAAGGGGTAGTAAATATCCGTTTCCCATTTTGCAGTGTCGGCTTCTGTTGAGGGGCCAGTAACATAAACTTCCCAGATAAAATCTTTGGTTTCTAAATTGAAATCCTTCAGATAAGTATCAATTGCCCAATGTGTATCGCCGGTATCATAACTTCCAAAATGTTTGGCAAATACAGCTTTCCCGGCAGGAAGTTCAAGAACCGTAATTGATTTCTTCAGTTTTTCAGGAACATGATCAACCGGAATACCGGCACTGATATGAATAATTCCTTCCGGGTCCCAATTGTGGTAAACAGCAAATGGTTGACCAGTCATCGGAATTTTCTTTCTGGAAACATATCTCATCAGTTTCTTATAATTTTTGCCTAATAAATCACCAATACCATCAATTGTTGTTGAATCGTAAATAACGAGAGCAGTTTGGGCCTTTGTTTTTATTATTCTTACCTTTGGAGGAGTTGGCTTAGCCTCAACTAGTGATTTTAAATCATTAAGACCTTTTTCCAGCATGGGTTTCATCATGATTTCCATAGCCAGGCCCAGCGACCTTTCCAGTGGATAACTGAGTCCGCTAGCATCAACTGTCCACGTAACAATTACGCCTTCCGGGGTTTCGTCAAATTCCCAATATCCATTTGTTAAACCATCCTGGCCATATTTAATATTGGTTTTAATTGATTTATAAGGTATGCTTTCTTCAATAGTTAGTGAGCCACTTTCATTTCCTGTCCACAACATTTGGGCACCAACACCTGATTGCTTACCCTCATATGAAACTGTCATTCCGGGGTCATCATCAAAAGGTGACCAGGCATCCCAGTTTTCCAATGCATTTACCTGGTGAAAAATTGTAACTGGTTTAGCTTTTATTAATTGCGAATGTTTAACAACAACATTGTTGGCAAGAAATAAAGGAATAATGAGGACTAAGGCTACAATAATAAGTACGATTACGCCAAGAATTTTTAATGCTTTCATATGGACCAGTTTTTGAAATTGTTTTTCAAAAGTAATTAAAATTTTAATTTAGAAAGATTTTAAATAAATAGCATGAGGTGTACAAATAATTTCTTATCCTTTTGAATGCGGTTTTTGAAATGATTAACTATGCAATAAGCCACAGATTCACAGATTATTAACAATCTATCTTTTGACTAATCTTATAAAAATTACCACAGACATATCTGTCAAAGACAGATATTATCAATCTGAGGAATTTCAAGTATGTAGATGCTCATAATTAATTCAATAGAATTAATCTGTGAATCTGTGGCAAAAATTATATTATAAGCTGTTTTCTCATGCTCTGCATCATATACAACATATATACAGCTAAGTAGTAACCTCAGTAAATAGTTTACGAAAATGTTCTTCTCAAATTTTCTAGTGCATTTTGGACAGTGGTACGAGGTGCAGCCAGATTCATCCGCTGGAAACCTTCCCCACCCTTTCCAAATATTGCACCGTGACTAAAACCCAGACCGGCTTCATGAATCAGCTTGCTTTTGATTTCTTCGTCAGTCAATCCTGTTGCCGAGAAATCAATCCAGGCCAAATAGGTGGCTTCAGCTTTTATTAGTTTGAGCTGTGGGATTTCTTCTTTCAGAAAGCTGTCGAGCAATTGAAAGTTACTATTTAAATATGCCATTAATTCATCCAACCATTGATCGCCATGAGTATAAGCTGTTTGTGAGGCTACTGTCCCAAAAAGATTTCCATTTCCCAGATGTAGATCAGCAATTGTTTTTGAGAACTTGGTCCGTAATTCTTTGTTTTTGATAATTACGGAGGAAGTAGCCAATCCTGCAAGGTTAAAAGTCTTGCTGGGTGCGATGCAGGTAATTGTAATTTCGGCCAACTCATCAGACAAATCAGCCATCGGAATATGTTTATATCCGGGTAAGATTAAATCATTGTGGATTTCATCGGATACAATCAAAACATCATTGGCCAAACAAATCTCGCCCATTTTTAGGAGTTCCTCTTTGGTAAAACATTTACCTACCGGATTGTGCGGACTTGAAAGAAAAAACATTTTTGCCTGTTTGGCCTGCTCTTCAAATTCTTCAAAATTAATACTGTAAGATTGACCATCAAACAGCAATTGATTCTCTAATTGTTTTCGCCCATGGTCCGCGATGGCCATAAAGAAAGGAAAATAAACCGGAGGCTGTACAATAATTCCATCTCCTGGTTTGGTAAATGTTTGTACTGAAAAATTCAGTGCCGGAACAATTCCCGGACTGTGTACAATCCACTTTTTGTGGATTTCCCAATTGTGTCGCCTTTTTAACCAATCGACAATACTTTGGTAATATTCACCCTCGCGAATTGAATATCCATAAATGGGATGCTTTGCCCTTTCCATTATTGCATTCCGAATAAAATCAGGGGTTTCAAAATCCATGTCAGCAACCCACATGGGCAATACATCTGCCTTGCCAAAATAAGCTTTACGCAAGTCGTATTTAACAGAGGCGGTTTTCTCCCTGTTAACTATTTTGTCGAAATTGTACATCAGTTTTATTTACGGTTAATTCTTTTATTCCCCCCTCTTTTACCAAGCGCTTTTGCATTTTTAGAGGAAACAACACTTTCTCCAGTTTTTTCTTCTATTTCTTTTCGGGCGTTCCCTGCAATTGTTCCTCCCTGCTTGGCAATTCTCTTACTTTCATCAAAGGTTTCAGGCTGTTTCTTTTTAGAAATTTCCGTTGTTGATGTTTCGGCCAACATATTAAGTACTAACTCAAGGTTTGACATGTTATCACGCAGATTTTCCTTTTTAAGTCCTTTGAGGTTTTTGTAATCTTTTGTTTTTAAACCAGACCATGCCTGAGTAATTTCATTGGTTAAAATTGCATACTCCAGGCCTTGCTTTATCCCGCGCGTATCCCATTCATCCGTCAGGTCTTTCCTTACTTCAATACTTTTCAAACGTTGGTTTATCCAGTTTTTTGAATAGCCTTTTTTCAGGTAAGTATCCATTGCCCTTTCAAATGCCAGTTCAGGGTCTTCGGTTTCTTCAATGCGTTCGTAACCTACTTTTGCCAGCCACATTTTAAATGGTTCCGCTTTAGGTGAAGGGATTGATTGAATAAGCCGCAATAGTTGCTCAGTGTCAGCGACATCAGTTTTATAAAACTTACCATCTGTTGATTGCATTTTCAGTTGTCCGATTTTTTCGGACAACTGACTTCCCTCATCTACCAGTTTCTTTTTTAAATCGTTCCAGTACTTTCTTGCTCGGGAATTATCAGCTAAAATAGCTATCACATCAATAATCGAAAAAAACCATTTTTCCTGGTCATCATCCCAATGAACCCTAACTTTTTGGTCATGAAATAATTTGATTGCTTTTTCTTTGTTCATGAATATTGAATTAATTTGAATGAGAAATTTAAGTACACAGAAACAGTTGAACGAGAAAATCCATTCAAATATAAGAAACTATAAAATGAAAAATAGATTTACTGCGTCAGCATGACCGGCATAATCAGCATCAGAATATCTTCCGGATCGTCTTCTTTCTGTTCCGGTAATAGAATTCCAGCCCTGTTGGGTGCTGACATTTCAATGATTACATTGTCGCTTTCGAGGGTCGAAAGCATTTCCTGCATAAAGCGGGAGTTAAAGCCAATCTCAATATCTTCACCATCGTAACTACATGTGAGTCGTTCCTTTGCCTCGCTCGAAAAGTCGATGTCTTCAGCTGTAAGTACAAGCTCTTTACCTGTAATTTTAAAGCGAACCTGGTGTGTCGATTTGCTACCAAAAATGGCTACACGACGCAAAGCATTCAAAAGGCTCTTGCGATCAACATTTAATTTGAATGGATTTTGGCTGGGTATTACGGCTTCGTAATTAGGGTATTTACCGTCAATCAACCGGCAGGTTAAGGTAATATCTTCAAAAACCAGTACTGCATTGGTGTCATTGAATTCCATCTTCACTTCAATTTCGTCATCATCAGGCATGATGTTTTTTAAATGGTTCAATGGTTTTTTTGGCAGGATAAATGAAGCATTCGTTTCCGGTTTCACATCTGCCCTACTGTAACGCACCAATTTATGTGCATCGGTTGCAACAAAAGTCAACTTGTCATCAATTATCTCACAAAGTACACCTGACATAACCGGCCTTAATTCGTCATTTCCGGTTGCAAACAATGTTTTATTGAAAGCACTTACCAACAAAGAACTGCTAAGGTTTATTTCTGTCGTATTTTCAAGTGTGGGAATTTGTGGAAATTCGTCACTTTTATGCCCAACCAGTTTATATTTTCCTTCCCCTGCAAAAAGTTCAATACCAAGGGTTTCCATGTCAATATTTATTGTGACCGGCAATTCAGGGAAAGTTTTCATTATATCGAGCAGCATCTTGGCCGGAATCGCAACAACTCCAGAATCTTCAGACATATCAACATCCAATTCGACCGAAATAGTTGTTTGCAAGTCAGAAGCAGTAATTTTCAGTTTGTTCTCCGAAAGTTCAAACAAAAAGTCTTCTAATATTGGCAAAGTGCTACTGGTACTTAATACACCACTAATTTTTTGCAGGTTTCTAAGCAAGCTTGTACTTGAAATAATAAATTTCATCTTCTTCTGATTTATTAAATTTTCCGTTTACAAAGGTCGATAAAAGTACATAAATTTATCTGAATACACCGTCTTGGGTTAATAACAACTTATCCACAGCTTATCATGCATTTTAAGCAGTATTCTCGCCCAATAAATGAAATTATGAAAACAAGAATAACAAGCTACTTTCTTGACAAACGTTCCATTTTCCGAACAAAATCGATTTGCTTACGACGGGTTGAGATTACGTATTCATAATACTCGGTATCGCTATTCTCATTTAGTATTCGCTTATTGGGGCTCAATTCTTCAAGGTAGATATTAAATGCATCATCAGATGAAATTACCTGCATAATTCCGTATCGATACGAAAAGAAATACCATCGTTTCTTACTTATTTCGAGGTAGATATGCACGGCATTTCCAGCGCGACCTTTTTCAATTTGAACGAAACCATTTACATATTTGTTAACAGCCGTGCCCCCGATATACCCTAAACCTATTGGCCCTTGCGAAATAAATGAGTGTGAACCGGGTTCCCATTTCAAATGAATATCTGAAAATAAAAGTGTATGCTCTATTTCTTTTGGGACTTTTTTCATCTGACCATAAAGGCTCAACTCAGTAATGAGAAGCGCGCTTCTATCGGTACCCAATTCCTTTTTCAGAAACATGGGAAAAAGTCCATCGCCAGCGTTTACAACTGCTAAGTTTGCAATGCGGATGCTATCAGCCATCATTTCGGCTGCTTTTTTATCGAAATAGAAATTAAGCAATAAAACTGCATTTATATAGGTTGAGTCGGGCAGGATTAAATGCCGGAATGTACCTGCTGCCTTTGCTATAAAAATATCGGGATCAAGCCCCCAATCGAGGCCAAGATTTAAGATTCCATCCCCTTCTAAAACACACCTGTTGGTATTGAGTTGAACAAAGTTACTCTCAATATTGTTGCCCGCTTTACGATCGGACTGGCCCACCCTGAAGCTATTGGTCTCCGTTCCAAAATCAATCTGTCCGGTGGCACTTACCAAAATCTGATCAGCCGAATCGTTCACTGCTTGCAAAATAAGCGGATAATACCGATGTGCGCGATAGGAATATGCCAGCCCAAAATTTGCCTTTCTGTCATATAAATCAACCGTATTCAAATTGAGGTCAAAGAAAATATGATTGGGGTTGAGATGCTTATCAAAGGAAATCCAGGAGTCCTCCCTTCCGATACAATCCTCATTAATCCTGTATCCGCCAGTAAAGCGAAGGAATTGTTCAGTAGCAGAAAAACGTATGCCACCACTAAAGAAATATTCGGGACTCAGGAAAAACAACTCACCAGGCGGAAGCTTTGCTGAACCTTGTGACACCCCATTGCTTCCCACAAAAATCGTATCGAGGCTCACCGGTTGATGCGTATTGTTTCTGTCAACATAATCGATAAGACCTTTTGCCGTGTATTTATTACGGCTAAAGATATTCACATCTGCACCGTAAATATGGTGATATTTGTTTTGGACACCGGCAATAATCTGTGCATTTTCCAGGACATTAAGTACGGCATCACCTTCTACTTTGACAGCCCCGTTTTCTGGAAAAATAGCTGCATCAGCTACCTTAATCAATTTGACACCTTCAATATCGATTGTATTTTGTTGCAAATTATAAGTTGCCATTCCCGCAAAAAACCGCAACGAATCCTGATCCTCTTTTATAGAAATAAACTCATGCCCTGAAAAAGGATAATCTATCAATTCATCATTGCTCAAAGAATCTATCAGAACCTGGTCATCTTCCAGATCACTTTGTAATATTAGCTTACTTTCATCCATATACCATTCTACTTCTTCGAGTGTAGAAATGTAACTGTTGAAAGG
>QMPA01000207.1 GCA_003650365.1 Bacteroidota bacterium
ACAAGTGATTGGTGCGAAAGATGTAATAACCGACACCAGCCGACGGAGTCCAACGAGAATTCAAGCTTAGTTCTGAACTCTTTAAATAGGTAACTGAGACCGGTATGTAAAATGATTTTGGCAGGAAATATTTTCCTGCAAGTCCTCCATCAGTTCTTTTTGAGGGGTCGGCAACGTCATCGCGTTGTGTAAAATTTGTATTATAAGTTAAGCCCAGTGACCAAACCGGGGCCATGTATTCAATACCACTTCGGGTGGAGAAAGTCATTTGATTATTCTCCTTCATCATATCAAATCCAACATCAATAAAAGCATCCATTTTATTCCAAAATCCATCGTCAACCGACTTTAAATAAACAATGTCCAAAAAAGCCATCTCCTTTGTTCCGCCATCGTCAAGGGTTATTAAAACCATTTTATCACCTAATGATTCAATGACACCATTGAACCTATCACCATCTGACGTATTAATTAAAAAAGAAGTAATGGTGTGCATTTCTTTAATACCATCCCACTCAATTTTAAAGTCATCATCGCTGTAATCTGTTTCAATGGTTACAACTCCTCGCTCCATGTTTTTAATTTCTCCAATAATAACATCTCCATTGTTAAGAATCAATGAGTCGTTTTGTGAAAATACAATAGCTGCACTAAAGAAAGCGATTGCGATGAGTAAATACTTTTTCATCATGATTAATGTTTAGTTAATTACTAATTTCAAGATGTTACAAAAATATGGTTTTTAATAATTCATTTTTCAGAAAGTGCATTAAATAGAAAAGCCCCTCCACATTACGCGGAAGGGCATTTTCAGAACAACCAGAAAAGGGTTATCGTAGTTTCACAAACTTGCGGACTGTTGCGATATTATCGTTCGCTTTTACATTTACGATGTAAAGTCCGGGTGAGAGTGAATTTGTATTCAATTCAATTTTACTGAAGCCACTTGGCAGATCCTGATTTGTAGCAAAAACCACTTGTCCGTACTGACTAATTACTGTCAACTGTACCGTTCCTGATTCTTTCATCTCGATATTAACTGAAGAGTTTTCGCTAACCGGGTTTGGATAAATAGCACTTACCTCATCGATAAATCTGGAGTTGATTTCGCCAACGCCCAGTAGGGCTTCACCATTTGTTACTACGATGCTAACTGTAGCAGTTGGGTTTTCCTCTGTTAAAGTCACAGTAACTGGAGTCGTAATAATTCCAACTATTTCTGTGTAAACAACGTAGGTTCCAAAGGCCATCTCAGAGAAGTCAAATTCGCCATTATCATCGGTGCGCATGTAGGTAATAGTCGAACCATCTGCATTCAATAATAATATCTCCACATTGCTCATCATGCCACGGCTCTCCTCTTCATTTACAGTTCCGGTAATTATTCCACTACCTGACTGAATAGTCTGTGAAGGCTGCAAATAAACATCGTAACTCCATCCCATTGGGAAAGGAAATACAGGCCATGCTTCTTCCCAGGTCAGTGCATCAATATGGTAAGTTGGGACATAATCGCCAAAGTAAGCAGAACCATCAGTAAGCTCGGCCTGAATAAAATACACACAATGCTCAAAGCCCACTTCTTCAAATTCGTAGTAGCCATTTGCATCAATGGTAGTTGTTGCAATATTGATTAAATCGTCACCAATGGTATCAAAAGTCATCAGGTAAACATTTGCTACATCAGCCATATTCATGCTGTCTTCAAGGAATACATTTCCGTAAACACTAAATGTGATGTTGTCGCCTACCCAAACTTCTTCGGTATATTCGACATCACATCCCATTACAGAATCAACAACATTCATGGTTACCAGGTAAATACCATCATCGGCGTAAGTATGCGAAACACTTTGTCCTGAGCCGGCAGAACCGTCACCAAACTCCCAGGTGTAAACACCGTTCTGAGAATTACCCATAAAACCTTCAAAATCGACATCCAGGTCATCAGCCATATATGTAAACCATCCATAGCAATCGCCAATGGTGTCGTAAGAAACATAGACCATTTCGCAATAAGTACTCTCACAGGTATCGTTTGCCTTAGTAATGGTTAAACAAACTTCGTATTCACCTTCTTCTGCAAAAGCATGCAAAGGATCTTGTTCATCAGATGTTCCGCCATCACCGAAATCCCAGGCCCAGCCATCAGGTTCTCCCCAGGACATATCTATGAACTGATAGTTTAAATCGCCGGCAGGAACCGAGTCGCAGGCCGGGAAATAGAAAAACTGTGCCTGGCAGCCTTCAGGAATTGAATCCAGGCCAACCCTTACCATCATTTCGATTGTGCTGTTGCAAATATCGCCAGCCGAAATAGTTAGGTTTACAAAGTACTCTCCTTCCGCTGCATAAATATGTAATGGGTCTTGTTCAGTCGATGTTTCGCCATCACCAAAATCCCAAGCCCAATTTGTTGGGTTTCCCCATGATTCATCCATAAACTGAACTGAATTCGGAACATCTCCCGGATAATCATAGAACATGGCCTGGCAACCGGGGATACTATCCAAACCTACCCAAATCATTTCTTCGTAGGTACTTGTACAGGTATCGCTAGCAATAGTCAGTGTTACGAAATATTCACCTTGTGCACCATAAATATGTACAGGGTCTTGCTCCTCAGATGTTTCTCCATCACCGAAATCCCAGACCCAGCTTGTGGGGTTTCCCCATGATTCATCTTCAAAATATACTGTATTTGCATCATTTGGTGTTTGATAGTAGTTGAACATCGCCTGACAACCTTCGGGAATAGTATCGGATCCAATCCTTACCATCATTTCGACAGTACTGAAACAATCTCCGCTGTCTCCTTCAATAGTAAGGTTAACATAATACAAACCATCACTACCATAAGTATGCAATGGGTTTTGTTCGTCAGATGTTCCGCCATCACCAAAGTCCCAATCCCAACTTGAAGGGTCGCCCGAGGAGGCATCTGTAAATTGAATTACAAGATTATTCGCAGGATCGCCGGTTTCGTAATAAAACATGGCCTGGCATTCGCCACCACCTACCTCAGTACAAACAGCAAAGTCGATTTCAAATTCTGTATTGTTCTCAGAATATTGTGCCACCTGCGAAAGGTAAGCTCCACAACTCATGGTAGAGACAGTAAATGCTCCTGTTGTTCCATCGGGAACTGCGATTACATCTTCGTAATAACCGGAGGCATCTGTAAATACCGAATTGAAGTAGAAAAAGTCGCCGTTTACACTGTCAGACATAATGTCGATCATTTGACCTTCCACAGCTTCACCGCTGTCGATGTCGGTTACGACTCCGCTAATGGTTACATCATAAGTCTGGCTCATTCCGACCAGACTAAAAACACTTAGCATTAAGCTAAAAAATAAAGTTTTCATTGCATTTAATTTTTAATTAGACATATGATTATGCCCTTTTCACTTTTTGTTCTAACACTTAGACAGACAAAAAAATAATAGTTGCCTACTTTGATTAATTATTAATAATAATTTTCTGATGGGTAATACTTTTTCCGTCCTCTGAAAGCAAATTCAACAAATAAAGCCCTGAATTAAGCGAACTTACGGGAATAGTAAATTGCTGACTTCCCTGATTTAAACTTACACTTTTTTCAACAACAGCTTGCCCATTCAAGTCGTAGATAATAATTATCGCTTTTTTACTTTCCTTTGAGTTCACCATTAGATTTATATAATTAACAGCGGGTATTGGGAAAATTGATTCTATTGTAATACTATTCTCTGAAATATATTCGTCAACTCCAACAAAACTATTGCAATCAATTACCAGTTCAATACCTGAAATAATAGGATTAACACCATCAAGGTTTGCATCGAAGTAAGTAGAAGAATTTCCCGTAAATTCTGCCCTCACCCTGAATTGTCCAAAAGCCAGGCCATTGAATCCAAAATATCCATTTTCATCGGTATAAGTGAATGCAACAATTTGGTTTTCGGTATTGAATAATTGAACCAATTGGTTTTCCATTTGAATACTGTAGCTGCAACCTATTCCAGGCTCAAGATAACCTGACAAAGAGCCAATTCCCGATTGCAGCGGTGACAGCTTTTTGAGGTCAATATTTACAGCAAACTGTTCGTCATTCGACAGATAAAAGGTATTGGCGTACTGCCAGTTTATCGACTCCTTATAATAGGAAGGTGTATAATTATCGTAATCCAGCGAGCCTTCCAATAAATCGGCCCGGACAAGATATTCACCTTCGGGCTTATTGGCGAACCAATAATAGCCATACTTCCAAAATTCACGTTCGTCCATATACCACCACTTATTATCAACCCTTCGGTACAGATAAGCTACGGCAATATTCTCGTCATCAGTACTGTCAATATTTATTGTGAATCCATCAATAAATACTTGCCCTCCAAAGTTGAAATAGTTAGGGGTTTCAATGGTTTGGCAAGTCCGGTCAAAACAATCTCCACCATTTGGCGGGGAAGATGAGATATTGAGACAAACTTCATAAGTACCACCTTCTTCGTAAGTATGCTGCGGGTATTGCTCATTTGAGGTTTGTCCATCGCCAAACTCCCAAAACCATTCCTCAATATTTCCTTCAGATGCATCTTGAAAAAAATAAACATTAAGAGTATTATTCAGCGTATCAAGGCTATAATTAAATGCAGCTTTACAATCCATTGTATCACTATAAACATATATTAATTTCGAAATTTCATCAAAACAAATACCTAAAGTATCAGCTACAAACAAGCTAACCCAATACTCTCCAGGAACAGCATATTGATGAACTGGTGATTGCTCCTCAGAAAAAATTCCATCGCCAAAATCCCAGTCCCAAAATGCAATATCACCATTTGACAAATCGGTAAAATTTACTTCCAAGGGATTCTCTACTGATGCCTGCCATTCAAAATCGGCTTCACAATCACTTTGACCGACATAAACATCTTCACAAAATACATTATAGCAGCTATCTAGCGAATTCTCAATAGTCAGGCAAACCTGAAAAACTCCGCTTGTGTTGTAAATATGTGAAGGATTTTGTTCGGAGGAAGAACTACCATCTCCAAAATCCCATGTCCATGTTTCAATATCACCTTCTGAGAAATCAGTAAAATGTAGCAAGAAAGGATTCTGCTGATTGGCTTCGTAATAAAAATATGCCTGGCAACCTGACACTTGCGTACACACTTCGAAATTATGACGATTTGAACTGTCAAGCTGATAATAGACAAATGAATGCTCTTCACCCATACAATCGAATGTAGAAACTACTGCCGTCCGGGCGTCACCTTGTCCTATAATAAATAAGGAGTCGAAATAATATCCGAATTCATCTGTAAAAGTCATTCCCCCTACAAGAGAATCGCCATTGGCAAGAAAAACAGGATGAGCTGTTACTGGCGATCCATTGTCGATATCTGTTATAAATCCATCAAAATAATACCACTGCTGTCCAAAAAGCAAACTTGGAGAGCCCAAAAGGGGCAGTGCAATAAGGAGAAAATATGAGAACAGTTTTCTTTTCATCGGTACAAAATTAAAAATCGAAATAAATTCCAAAGCGTACACCCATCGTATAAGGTTTCACATTGGGATAGCCGGATTTGGTGTCATAAATAGAGTTGATATATTTTGTGAAAACAGGCTGCACAGCAACCGACATGGTTTTTGCAAAGCGATAGTTTAAACGCAAAGAGACTTGCCATTGAAAGTTCAGGTCAACCCGCTCCGGAGTTTGATTGATAATCGCAATCAATTCGTATTCGGGGTTGTTGATTGTTGGTTCAGGAATTTCCTTACTTAGCATTTTACTGAAGATCACCCCAACTTCGGCAGCAACCGAAAAACGATCTTTTTGGTAAAACCGATAACCTACTTTTAGGGGAATATTTAGGTAAGAATACTTGAACAACGGTGTTTTATGCTCGTAATGATCCACGCTGTCGTAAACTGTTGTTTGCTGCGTTTTATAAGTAATCTCATCCGGGTTTTGTGGATCAATCTCAAAGGAGACAACCTCATTATAATATCCGATGCTATCATGTGTTTTGAAATCGATTTGATAAATTCCACGCTCTTGCATATCTTGATAACCAACACCTGATTCGATGTAAAAATCATGCAGTTTTAACCCAAGCGCAAGGTCAGTCGACCAGGTAAACTGATCGGTGGTTGATGGATAATAAGCCATTGCAACTGTGGCACCCACTCCAGTATAAAAATGGACATTGCTTCTTTTTTCGAGGTATTCTTCCATTCCTTTTACAGTACGCGGATCGATAGGTTCCTGCTCCATTTGGGCAATTTCATAAATGCTCCTGTATTGTAATTCATCAACATTTACGTTTTGGTGAGCAATATTGGATGGTTCGTATAAAATATTGGTGTTATTTTCTTCTTCAACGATATATTGTATTGCTATTTCATTTTCTATAATGGATTCGTCTTTTTCTAATTCATTTACAGGGACAACCGTATTCTCAGAAGGAATTAGCTCCTGATTTTCATGCACTTCAATTTGTTTTTCTAAAATAACTTCTTCCGTAATTTGATTTGGATGGATTGCTTTCTCAGTTGATTGTCCTCCAAAAAAGAACCAGCCTGAAATACCGGCAATTAACAGCAACAATGCAGCCAATGTCCAGAGGTAAATAGCTTTTCGCCCACTACCCTTTTGTGCCAGTCGAGCTGCTTCGATATCCTTCAAAAGACTTTCTGAAGGTGCAACTTTAAAGTCAGAAACACCCTCTCTGAATAGATTATCTATGTTATTGTATTTTTTCATCCTCAAATTGT
>QMPA01000208.1 GCA_003650365.1 Bacteroidota bacterium
AAATCCCGGCAATGGAAGTTTGTTCCGAAACCGTTTTTAATTGTGTTATTTCTATCCCAAACTTCGCCACGTTTTCTTCAGCAAAAAGCAAAGGAATAAAGGTTCCGATAAAATTTTTATGATCACTTTTTACAATTTCGATAGTGCGGTCGCGGTTTTTCTTTGCCTCACTATCATCGGCAGCAGCCTGCGAATGAAACAAAACCAGCCCTTTTAATTTGTTGGGATATTTTTCTGCAAAAGCAAGCGCTACATATCCACCCATCGAATGGCCAAGCATTACTCCCTGCTCAATATTTTCTTCTTGTAAAACATGATTCACAACTTCTGCCATCAGTGGCATAGTATGATTTTCAGCAACAATTTCACTCTTTCCAAATCCCGGTAAGTCGATACAGACAACGGTAAAATCTTTCTCCAGAAATGGAATCAGGTTCTCCCAAATACCCATGTTTTCGAGGAAACCATGCAAAAGTACAACAACAGGGCCAGAGCCATTCATGCTGTAATTGATGGATTTTCCCGGAAACAAAAATTGTTTTTCCATTCTGGTAAATTTTTGGCAAAGATAAAAAGTATAGCCTCACCCCAAACCTCTCCCGGGGAGAAGGAGTAAGCCAGGGAATGAACCTGCGGGTTCCCGATAGCTATCGGGATACTCCCGCCGGGCTGAAAGAAGGTTGAGAAAAAAATTATGCAAGAAAACTTTCAGGATGAATACTTTTTTTCGACCCGCTGGGGGTTTTTCAATCCATCGGGTCAGATGCTATTCGAAGTTGGCACGCGAAAATTCGCGCGCCAGTGTGGTGTAGTTCAATTTTATTTATTTTTACAATTCAAATGGCCAACACAAATCTACTTAAAACAAAACCCAATCCCGACCCAAATCTGTGGGTAAAAGATCATGGAGATTATCTTTACAATTTTGCCTGGTCGCGGGTGCAGTCGAAAGAAATTGCCGAAGACCTTGTGCAAGAGACTTTTATTTCGGCCTTGAAATCATTAAAATCTTTTCGAGGTGATAGTTCGGAATTGACTTGGTTAACAGCCATCCTCAAACGTAAAGTGATTGACCATTACCGAAAAAGCAGTACTAAAAAAGAAATTCCGGCTTCCCATTTTTCATCCCCTTTTCAAAAAGATGATGCTTTCGAAGGACAATGGATTTTGGAAAGAGCGCCAAAAGACTGGCACGAAAATACCGAAGACCCGTTGCAGCAGCAGGAATTTCAAAGTATTATGGAATATTGTCTTTCGTTACTTCCACCAAAATGGCATTCGGTTTTTATCCTAAAAGTGATGGAAGAAATTAACAGCGACGAAGTGTGTAAGGAATTGGGATGTACACCGTCCAATTTGTGGGTAATGCTGCACAGGGCGCGCTTGCAATTAAGAGAATGTATTGAAATCAAATGGCTTAAATGACGAAGCTTAAAAATATGATGATGAAGGGTATGAGTAAAATCATGCTTGATTGTGACAATGCCACCCTTTTAATTACTAAAGGTGAATTTGAAGAATTGGGATGCATCAATAAACTCAAATTGAAAATGCATTTGGCCAGTTGCAAGTTTTGCCGAAACTTTTCGGAGCAATCAAAATACATTTCTACCCAGCTTAACGATTTTAAGAAAATCGACCCACAAAATCTCAGGCTACACTTAAGCGATGAGCAAAAAAACAGGCTCAGCAAAACGGTTGAAGAGCAGTCGTTTAAGAATAATTAACTGTTTTTAATTGGCCTTCCAATGAATTGGAAGGCTTTAAAAGCGATCGTCGCTTCGGGACTTCAACGCATTCATCCCAGAGGGATAGCATGAAAAAAGCTTTGGAATTTATTCCAAGGCATGAAGTATTTTTTACCCCACCTTCGATTTGATAAAATCAAAAAGCAAGCGAACGCCAACACCCGTCCCCTGGTTTCCACGGTAGCTGTCTTTTTTTCCCAAGAAAGCAGGCCCGGCAATGTCAAGGTGAATGTATGGATAATCAGTAAAATGCTCTAAGAATTTGCCGGCAGTAATAGCCCCGGCATCCACTCCCCCAATATTTTTCAGGTCGGCAATTTCCGATTTGATTTGCTCTTTGTAATCATCCCACATGGGGAATTCAACAATACGTTCGTGAACCTGGTCGCCGGCACGTTGCAATTGGTCAAATTCATCTGCCGATTTCACCGACATCCCCACCATAGCCTGTGGGCCGATTGCACGGGCTGCTGCTCCGGTTAGTGTGGCCATGTCGATCACCAATTCCGGATTGTAATTTTTGGCATAGCTCAGTGCATCGGCAAGAATCATACGTCCTTCGGCATCTGTATTCAATACTTCAACCGTACTGCCGTCGTGCATAGTAATTACATCGCCAGGTGTATAAGCATTGCCATCGGGGCGGTTATCCGTTGCCGGGATGAGTGCCACCACCCAAACCGGGAGTTTCGCACTGGCAATGGCGTACATAGCAGCAGCAACGGCTGCCCCACCTGCCATGTCGCATTTCATGGTATCCATAAAATTGGAAGGCTTCAAACTGAGGCCACCCGTGTCGTAAACAACTCCTTTACCAACAAAAACGTAGGGCTTTTTATTGACTTTGTTTTTGGGTTTCCATTCCATTACTGAAAAAGTTGGTGGGTCGATACTTCCAAAGTTTACAGCCAACAAGCCACCCATCTTCAGGCTTTCGATTTTCTTTTTATTGAAGACTTCTACTTTCGCTTTGCTTTCTTTTCCTAAGGCTTTAATTTCTTCGGCAAATTGCATGGCCGTCAAATAAGAAACCGGTTCGTTCACCATGTCGCGGGCATTGTAAACGGCCTCGACAACAATGCGTAACATATCAATATCTTCTTCGCTAACATCATTTGAATAAATATCAACCTCCTCCAGTTTGTTTTCCTTTTTATCGGCTTCCTTTTTGTATTTCAGAAACTGGTAATTGCTTAGTAAAAGACCTTCAGTAAAAGCCAGGGTTTCTTCCTGAGCAGCATTTATTGCACTGATAACAATCCTTTCAATTCTTGCTTTATTTAATAAAACCTGTGTGTCATTTCCTTGTTTGCGGAAGTCTTCCAGCCTACTGGCTTTCGTACCATTAAAATCGCCATACACAATGAAAATCCGATTTTTATAGCGGTTAATTTCAATAATATTGTGTTTCGCACGGTGCTCCCGTTTTACAAATTCCGATTCATCTTTACTTAAATCTATATTTTTCAGGTCTGCTCCGACCTTCACCAAATAAACCGTATCAGCGGCTGTTGGTTTTCTTAATGCTTTTCTTAGAATGGTATCCATGGTATTGTTTTAATTTTTGTCAAAAATAAAAAAGAAGTGCTTATGAAAATTGGGAAGTGGTAATTTGAAAATCGTCTAAAAGCATTTGAATTTTAATCTAAGCCTGCAAGCGTCCACGCTTGAAAGATTATATTCAAAGATCTAAATTATTAACCGCAAGCGTGGACGCTTGCTGCGGGGTATGCTTAAAGGTACTCTTTAGCTTTTCCCAACACACTTGCCGTTGCTCCGGCATTTTCAATAACGTAGTTTCGGGCAATTTCAGAACTTTGTTGAAGAAGTCCTTCGTTATTCATTAAACGATTGAAAACTTCGAGGCAGTCATTACCGTTATTAATAGGGAATCCACCACCCAAACGGGACAGTTCCACTGCTTCCTGAAAGCGTTGGTAATTGGGGCCGAAAATAACCGGTAAACCATAAGTTGCGGCTTCCAAAACATTGTGAATACCAACCCCAAAACCACCTCCAATGTAAGCAATTTTTCCGTAACGGTAAATATGCGATAACATTCCGATACTGTCGATTATCATAATACGGCTATCTGCAGGATTTGCATTTTTTTGTTCAGAAAACAAAAGCGGCTGCCATTCCTTAAACTTATCCAGCAACTGTTGAATATGGTCTTTACTAACAATATGGGGTGCAACTACCATTTTGAATTTGTGTTCGGATTGAAGCAGTAGCGCCTTCAAAATATCTTCATCAGCCGACCAGGTACTGCCTGCAATCAGCAAAGGGAGATTATCAGCAAATTTTTCGATAAGCGGTAGTTTTGTTTCCTCCGATGGCAATTGAAGTACACGGTCGAAACGTGTGTCGCCACTAACTTCAGCATGAAAAACTTTCGCACTATTTAGCAATTCTATTGAAGCTTCATTCTGCACAAAAAAGAAGGTAACTTTTTGCAATTGCTTTCTGAACCATCCCCCCCAGGGTTTAAAAAAATGTTGCGATGGCCTGAAAATAACTGAAATCATCAGCAATGGAATTTTGTTTTTAGACAATTCATTCAGGTAATTAAACCAGAATTCGTATTTAACAAAAATGGCTAGTCTGGGCTTTGTCAATACGATAAATTGCTTTGCATTTTTAGGAGTATCTAAGGGGAGATAAAAAATATAGTCGGCTTGTTCGTAGTTTTTCCTCACCTCATATCCCGAGGGAGAAAAAAATGTGAGTAATATTTTGTGGTCTTTGAAATTTTCTCGAAAAGACTCAATAACAGGTCTTCCCTGTTCAAACTCACCAAGGCTGGCACAATGAAACCAAATTAGTTTCTCATCCTTTGGGATGGTATTGGCAATTTTTGAAAAAATGTTCTTACGACCGAAAACCCACAAACGGGCTTTGCTATTAAACAAAGCTGCCAGGCGAATACCCAAAGCATAAGCCCAAACAGAAGTATTGTAGATAATCTGCATGTTTAGTTGTAATAATACTTGTCGGGGGCGCGGTTATATAAAGGAATCATCCACCCGATTTTAAAGCCAAAAAACAGATCGATGTAGCTGTTGTTATCTTTTCCAACAGCTTTGTAGGTTTTTGAATCGGGATCAAAAACTACCTGATCAAAAACACGGTCGCGCAGGCTTTTTGTGAAAGCCTGGTAAAATTCAAATCCGCCATAAAAATTTGCGATCCTTTTCTTTCCCATAAAAAAATAACCAATAAATTCATTGAAAGCAATACCACCGGTGAACCTGTCGTAACCTTTGGCATAATCGTCAGAAATTTGAGGAGCTGTTTTGTGCTGATTGTCAATTTTCATACGATGCGTTAAAAAACCAACGCCACCCATTACCAGAATTCCTGAATTGGGATTTGGATTCAATACATTAATTATTTTTCCGAAACGGAAATTAAAACTATAACCCCTTTCGTAAATTGCATAAAGTGCAAAAGTACCGTTACCATCAATTACATGTCCCGATTGTGTTTCCACCATCCGAAGAATAGTGTCAGCATTGTGAATTTTATTTCCGAAAATGAAATTAACATCAATTGAAAAAAGGAAGTTCTTCGATGTTTTAAACATCGTCCCGATACCTATTGTTGAATTGTTCCCATAGCGATCAGCAACATCACCACCGGGTAGTTGAAAAGCAAAAGAAATGTTTGGGATAAAAGCTCTGATTACCGAATCATTCACATTTACTTGTGCCTGAATAGTTGATGCCACTACAAACACTATAAAAAGCAATAAGGCTTTTTTTAACATGGATTTAATTTTCAGGCAAAGATAGGTAAAGAAGTCGGAAACCGGAATCAGGGATGCGGTAGTTAAACTAATCTTTTTTTGGCGCTCACATTCTTTAAATTATTCCTGCTCATTCCTGTTTTTCTTTACTTTTGTCAACAAACTTTAACAACTGTTTTTACAAAAACATAAAACAATGAAATACAATATGGTTGACCTCGGTGGTCAGTATAAAAAAATAAAACCTGAAGTGGATAAAGCCATTCAGGAAGTAATGGAAAACACTTCATTTATTAATGGGCCTTCGGTACACAAATTTCAAAAAAGCCTCGAAGATTACCTGAACGTAAAACATGTAATTCCTTGCGCTAACGGAACTGATGCTTTGCAGGTTGCATTGATGGCTTTAGATTTAAAACCCGGAGATGAAGTAATTACGACTTCTTTTACATTTATAGCCACTGCAGAAGTTATTGCTTTACTACAACTAACACCAGTACTTGTTGATGTTGACCCCGACACTTTCAATATTGACCCGGTGGCAGTTGAAAAAGCTGTTACCCCAAAAACACGGGCAATAATTCCGGTGCATTTGTTCGGGCAACCTGCCGATTTACATGCCATGATTATGATAGCCCAAAAACACAATTTATACATTATCGAAGACAACGCCCAAGCCATTGGTGCTGATTATACCTGTCCTGAAAGTGGCAACACCAAGAAGGCAGGAACTTTTGGCCATATTGGTTGTACTTCTTTTTTTCCATCCAAAAATCTCGGTGCTTTTGGAGATGGTGGCGCCATTTTTACTAACAATGACGAACTGGCTGAACAAATGCGGGTAGTAGTAAACCATGGAATGAAAGTGCGTTACTACCACGATTATGTAGGTGTGAATTCTCGCTTGGACGGAATTCAGGCTGCCGTTCTCGATATTAAACTCAAGCATCTTGACGAATATGCAGCAGCCCGACAAAAGGCAGCAGCCTATTACAACAATGCTTTTGCCAATCATCCAAAAATTAAAACACCCGTTACTGCTGCGGGTGGAACACATGTTTTTCATCAATATACATTGGTATTGAATGGTGTTGACCGCGAAGGGCTTATGAAACATTTGGCCGATAAAGAAATTGCCTCGGCGGTGTATTATCCGGTGCCTTTGCATATGCAGAAAGCTTATCTCGATCCAAGATATAAAGAGGGTGATTTC
>QMPA01000209.1 GCA_003650365.1 Bacteroidota bacterium
TATTGGCAAAAACGTTAGTGATTATTGGAATGGTTTACTCCAGGGAAAAAATGGGGCAGCTCCAATAACACACTTTGATACCAGCAAGCACAAAACAAAATTTGCTTGTGAAATCAAAGATTACGATGCCAGGGAGTATTTCGACCGAAAGGAAGTGCGTAAGATGGATGCTTATGCACAGTATGGTATTATTGCAGCAAATGAAGCTGTAAAAGATGCCGGGATTGATGTGGACAGCATCGATAAAAACCGTATTGGTGTCATTTGGGCTTCCGGTATTGGTGGTCTCGGTACTTTTCATGACGAAATTGCTGCATTTGCCTTAGGCGATGGTACACCCAGGATTAACCCGTTTTTTATTCCGAAAATGATTGCCGACATCGCTGCCGGCCATATTTCTATTAAGCACGGATTCAGAGGCCCTAACTTTGCTACTGTTTCTGCTTGTGCTTCGGCAGCCAATGCATTATCCGATTCTTACAACTACATTCGTCTTGGAAAAGCCAACGCCTTTGTTACCGGTGGCTCTGAAGCTGCTGTTACAGCTGTTGGGGTTGGGGGGTTTAATTCCCTGCATGCCATTTCAACACGTAACGATGACCCAAAAACTGCATCAAGGCCATTCGACAAAGACCGTGATGGATTTGTAATGGGCGAAGGTGGTGGTGGATTGATATTTGAAGAAATGGAACATGCCCTTGCTCGCGGGGCAAAAATTTATGCAGAAGTCGCAGGAGCCGGATTATCAGGTGATGCTTATCACATGACTGCACCGCATCCTGAAGGACTTGGAGCTTATCTTTGTATGCAAGCTGCTTTGGAAGATGCGGAGATGACTGTTGAAGATATTCAGCATATTAATACCCATGGTACTTCTACTCCGGTCGGAGATGTAGTTGAACCCAAAGCTATCGTTAACCTTTTTGGTGAATATGCTTACAAAATCAATATCAACTCCACAAAGTCCATGACCGGGCATTTATTGGGTGGGGCCGGTGCTATTGAGGCCATTGCAGCCTTGCTCGCAGTTAAAAATGATATTATTCCACCGACAATAAATCATTTTACTGACGATCCCCAAATCGACAATAAACTTAATTTTACTTACCACAAAGCACATAAACGTATCGTAAATGCAGCCCTGACAAATACATTTGGTTTTGGTGGGCACAATGCATCCGTTATATTTAAAAAGTTTATTCAATAAAAACCGGATTTGATTTCAAGAGGTTTTTTTAAGTCACTTTATTCATCTGATAAAAGTTTATTCAGGTCTATAAAAAATATTTTTGGGTTTTATCCTGACAATATTCATTTGTACAAGCTCGCCCTGCGCCATAAATCGGCAACAATTAAAAAAATAAATGGCATAAAGATTAATAACGAAAGGCTCGAATACCTTGGCGATGCCATACTCAGTGCGGTTGTAGCTGATTATTTATTCAGACGGTATCCCTATAAAAACGAAGGTTTTCTTACCGAAATGCGATCAAAGATTGTAAGCCGTAACTCTTTAAATAAATTATCAAGAAGACTTGGGTTGCAACAATTGATACTGTCTTCTTCCTCGCATCCACGGCATTCTAAATCTGCTGCTGGTGATGCATTTGAAGCGTTTATTGGCGCTTTATACCTTGATAAAGGTTATCAGTTTACCCACAAAATTATTATCAGCAGAATTATTGACATTCAATTCGATATGGAACAGCTTGTTGAAACAGAACTTAGTTACAAAAGCCGAATGATTGAATGGGCACAAAAGGAAAAGAATAAGCTCGAGTTCAAAGTTGTTGACGAAATTTTCGAGAAAAATAAGAAACGATATTTTGTAGCAATAGTTGTTAACGAGAAAACCATTTCACAATCACAAGATTTCTCAATTAAAGGGGCGGAGAACTCTGCAGCCGAGAAAGCCTGGCAGAAAATAGCTAAAGAAACCGAAAATTAAATGCTGTTGTTGCCTAATTATTACTGTCTTTTTTTTGTAATAAATCTGAAATTCCAGCGATAAGAACTCTGGTATTCTTAGCACTAAACTATCCCTTACTGCCTAACAAAAAACTCTTAATAGAAAGTCTCAGACCATTCCCAAATTGTTTCTTACCTTTGAACTGAATTTGCATTCGGGATGAAAAAGAAGATCTCTGGAAATATTGATTACTTTGAAGATTACCACCTGCTGGCTATTGTAAGTCCGTTAAAAGATTATACACTTACACATTTCATCAATAAACAGCTTCGGCTACAGTTAAAAAAATATGACGACCTGCGTACTTCTGAAGAAGGGAAGCCATATTCTTGGTATTACTACAGACAAGGTAATAAATACATGAGTTGTTTTCTGATTGGAAATAACCATCCCAAACATAAGCTGATACCTGCATTAAAAAACTATGACTATTTTTTTTTGATTAGAAATGCTAATGGGGACGAGATGCTTCAATCCATGACTAGTGGCATACGTGGTATTCAAAATGTAGTGGGTGTTTTTAAACAGAATATGTCAGTAATTAATGGAATGGATGTACTGATCGAAAGTAACGAACTTCACGAAATGGAACAAATCATTTCATCAGTAAAAAAAGTCAAAAACAAAAAGTAGATATTTACGTTTAATAAGTATGAAACCACCAAAAAAAATTCAAGACTACACAAAACACTACAGCGAGAACGACTTGTTCAAGAAATTAAAAAAAGCATCGGGAAGCTTGGGCAGTCATGTATTGTATTATGTGCTTATGTTGTACTTTTTGATAGCTGACAAAACTATCCCAATGAAAGTAAGACTAGCTTTTGTTGCTGCTTTGGGTTATTTTATTTTGCCTACCGACTTGGTTGCCGATTTTTTACCTGTTATTGGTTATACCGACGACATGGCCTTACTGACTTTTGTTATTGGCAATGCAACTAATTACATTAGCCCCGAGATTAAAGAAAAAGCAGAAACAATGCGGGCGGCTATTATTGGTGATTCAGCGGTTTCCGAAAACACTGTTGAAGACGAACTTGCATAAGCTTCAGTAACTGAAGAAAAAAAAATCAAAAACATGCCCTAACGTCAATTGTACTGCTTTTCAATTAAGCTATTAACCTTAATATATCCAATATCATGAAAATAATCCCCCTCAATAAAATAGAAAAAAATAAAGTCAATATGGAAGGTGCCAGTGGTGCCTGGAAACAAATGCCACTCTGTAGTTCTGATGGCGTACCGGTTTATACTTTCCGTGTTTTTACCGTTGAACCAGGTGGATTTACACCCTACCATCAACACCCTTACGAACATATGAATTATTGTATTGAAGGTGAGGGGACACTTGTTAATGAAGCAGGTGAGGAGCAGCCTATTAAGCAGGGTGATTTTGCTTTGGTAATGCCCAACGAAAAACACCAATACCGGAATAAATCAGCAGTAAAGGATTTCGTAATGATTTGTGGTGTGCCAAAAGAGTTTGAGTAGTTACTCTTTCTTATTGTCTTTCTGAAACTCCCTTGCCAATTTCCTGCTTTCTTCTACTGTGGTTTGGCTCAGGTATTTTCCAATTAGCAATGCCACAATCATAGTTAGGTATAACTGTCCGGCCACACTGAAAAATATGGCCAACGATCGGGCAGTAGGATCGACAGGGCTTATATCCCCATAACCAAGTGTTGTCATTGTAATGAAACTGAAATAAATAAATTCAGCCCGGCTACTCATTGCATTTCCTGTGTTGCTAAAAGCAGAAAGGTTGTCGGCATAAACGGTGCTAAAAAGTATGGAGGCCGCTATTCCGAGTAATAAATAAACATTAATCGATTCCAAAAACTCAAGCGGACCAACTGTTTTCGTAGTTGCTACTCTAATCACAAGATAAGTGATGATATAGAGGAAGAAAACCAATGTTATAATTCCTGTTATATGCGATAAATATTGAAAGCTCAGAAACTCTGATACCCAGGTTAAAGTCATTATAACAATTGGGATATAAAAAAAATGAGCAGCCGTATCCTTTATGGATAACATGGAAGCAAAGAAAATCAGGGTAATAACAGAATTGTAAACATATCTCATGTCGGCGTAACCATCGAACAAACCCAGAATAAAAATGTAAATAAAATTGAGGGCAAAAAGAGTTAGGTTGTGTACGGCCCTCTTGTTTTTGAAAAACTTCATTTTCCTTACTTTTTAAAGAATTTGATGTCAAAAATAGCAATTGTGCAGAGATATATAAAATAGTGACCAAAACTTTTTATCTTTACATAGTAAAATGTGGATCGACTAAATATTAATCAATAAAACAAAAGCTGAAAATGACTAAAATTGTTGAATACGACTTCGAAAAATATATTGAAGATCACAGCACTGATGTTAAGAAAGTATTGCAACAGAACTTTCGCGAAACCAATTTGACGACATTCTATCCCCAAATGCTTTCCGGAAAAGTACAAGCAAAATTTCTGGAAATGATTTGCCAGATGATACAGCCGGAACGGGTTTTGGAAATAGGAACATTTACTGGATATTCTGCAATTGCACTGGCTGAGGGTCTTTCAAATAATGGAAAACTATTTACCATTGAAATTAATGAGGAACTGGAATCTATCATCAATAAATATATTGCCCTGGCAGGAATGGATGATAAAATTGAATTGCTTTTGGGCGATGCCTTGCAAATTATTCCGAGGTTAAACGAACTTTTCGATCTTGTTTTTATAGATGCCGACAAAGAACAATATGTTGATTACTACGAACTTTCAATAGAAAAACTAAGGCCTGGAGGATTTATTCTTATTGATAATGTTTTATGGGGAGGGAAAGCCGTTAGGGACAAAAACCCCGATAAAGAGACACAGGGTATACGCAGATTTAATGAGCACGTAAAAAATGATGACAGAGTGGAACAGGTCATACTTTCTATAAGGGATGGTTTGATGCTGGTGAGAAAATTGTGATGTTAAAAAATGGCAAGACTTAGTTAATCAACTAAATAATATTCCATGGTCGTAACAACCCTTACTTTCTTAATGTGTGGCGTATTGCTGTCGCGGTTATAAATTGAGAACTGGCCTTGTCTGGCTGACTTCAATTTACCGAGTTCACTTTGTGAATCCCTGGCAAATTTATTGGCAACTTCCCTTGCTTTGGCTGTGGCCTCTTCCACCATTTCAGGTTTAATTTCATTGAGTTTTGTAAATAGAAACTCAGTACGATTCTCATAATTTGGCGGCTGGATGGCGATGCCCTTTTTGCCCAATTCACCAATACTGTTCATGACTTTTCGTAGCAATTCCACTTTCCCGGAATACACCGTCACAGTATTTTTAGAAATGTATCTGAATTGAATATTCTGCGAAGAATAGGAATCTGCATAACGGTCGGTTGTTTCAAATTGCCCGGCAGTAATCTCATCTTTTGCAAAGCCACTTTTCTCCAAAAAATCAATCAACATTATTTGCTTGTCTTCCATACCATTGTATAAAAGGCTCAAATCGTTTGATGCCTGTTTAAAAGTGATGGGCCAAATAGCGATGTCCGCTTTCACTTCGCGCTCAGCAAGCCCCTTTACATTCACTACCCTGTCGCGCGATTTAATGAAGCGGGCACTGGTGTAAATAAACCAGCCCAGTGCTACCAAGCCAATCATTATAAATAATCCGGCTCCTGTTATTCCATTTGATTGTGTTTTTTTCATGCTACTTCATTTTAAAATTTAATGAACCTTTTATCATTCAATACATTTGTCCTTCAATACCTGAAAACCGTATTTTTGAATAAACTCATCATATTCTTCTTTAAATGATTTTTTCTTGTGATGATCTTCTTGATTGCGAATATAATTTCTAACAGTATCTACTTGTGATTCACTTACTGATACAGCAAAATATTCATCCTGCCATTGAAATTTTGACTTCATCAATTTTTGTCGATTAATCCAAAATGACAGTTCTCCTTTAATCAGTTGTAAAACTTTGCTAATAGCCTGATCATTTTTAAGCCTAAAAAGGCAGTGAACATGTTCTGAGTATCCATTGACAATATCCATATAAATTCCCTTTTCAAGGGCATTTTGATGAATATGTTTAAACACCTCTTGACGTATTTCCTGATGAAAAAACGGAATTCTGTTTTTTGTAGTCCAAACAGCATGTATCCAGATTTTAACAAATGGCATAGTTTTGTACTTTAATGGCTAAAGCCAAATATACTGTATTTTTCTTAACCCGCCCTAAAGGACGGGGCAAAACAATTGACTCAGAAGGGAACACAGTGATAATCATTAATAAACACTATTCAGAAAAGTTTTGCTCTGTGCTTTAGCAAGGTGAACTTTTGCACCTATAAATCGACTTTAGCCTTTAATTCCTCCCAACAATTTATAATTCTATTTTGAGCAAATATTTTTCGTAACCCCTAAAGAGCCGGGTAAAAATGGCTGATACAAAAGAGCAACTATCTCATTCTATTACAACAATGAGGAAGATTAGCCGCAGCAAATTTGCTGTTCTATTTTATAAGAAAGAGGAAATATTGCATTTTGCAAAAATCCTCAAAAAACTATTTTGCACCGTGCTTTAGCTCGGTGACTTAAAATAAAGACATTTTTTTGGCTTTAGCCATTAATAAATTGGGTTAATGGCTAAAGTCTGTTCAGTATGTATGAGCACATCACCCTGCTGAAGCAGGGTGTAAAACAAAATCCTTCCA
>QMPA01000210.1 GCA_003650365.1 Bacteroidota bacterium
ATTTCGGAAGAAATAGAAATTACCGTTGATGTAAAATTGAAGGAATACAAGAAATAAAGCCCAAAACTCAAATTGCAAAAATCAAATTAATGAAAAAGAATACATTCTATTTCTTTATTATTATCTTATTTCTTCCCCTCGGTTTGCTGGCGCAGGAAGATGATATGATGGATATGTTTGCCGATGAAAAACCCACCACCGACTATACTTTTGCCACTTTTAAAACTACCCGCGTTGTCATTGGGCAGTCTATTGAAAACCCGGCCAATGGCAACTTAATTTTCGATATTCAACATCGATTCGGAACATTGAACACCGGATTTAAGGAGTTTTTTGGCCTCGATCAGGCCACTACGCGTTTGGGGTTTCAATATGGAATATTTGATTGGCTGGCGATTGGCATTGGTCGTTCTACGTTAGAAAAAACTTATGATGCTTCCCTAAAATTTAAAATCCTTCGCCAAAGTACCGGGGCAAAAAAAATGCCGGTTTCATTGAGTTATTTTTGCAATTTAGGTATCAATTCGCTGGAATGGTCAGAACCCGAAAGGGAGAATTACTTTTCTTCCCGTTTGTCGTACACCCACCAATTATTGGTGGCACGTAAAATTAGCCGTGGGGTTTCTTTGCAATTGATGCCAACATTTGTTCACTTTAATTTGGTGGAAACTACCGCCGAGGATAATGATGTATTTTCATTGGGTGCTGCCGGGCGCTTTAAACTCAGTAACCGGGTAAGTCTGAACCTGGAGTATTATTACCTCATCTCGCAGCAAACCCGCAAAGATTTTCAGGATTCGTTTTCCATTGGTTTTGACCTTGAAACCGGGGGTCATGTATTCCAGCTACATATTACCAATTCGGCAGGAATTATAGAACAACACTTTGTTCCCCGGACATCAGGAAAATGGTTTGAAGGTGATATCCATATCGGCTTCAATATCAGCCGGGCATTTGTGCTGAAAAAGCCGAAAGAGTTTAAGGAGTAAACCCGGGTTTAAAAACCCGGGAAACTGATGGAAATCTAAAACCCATCAGTTTCCCTGGCCTTCAGGCCAGGGTTTTATCTCACCACGTTCACCGTCCCTTTATAACTAACCGGGAATCGTCTGTAATCGGTACCCGTAATCTGGTACATATAAGAACCAGGAGGAACCAGATTTCCACTTTCATCCGTACCATCCCACTGGTTCTCATAATTGTGCGTACTCCAAACTTTTCCTCCCCAACGGTCATAAATATATAGATTGAAATCAGTGATTGGAGTTCCTTTAATTTCAAAAACATCATTTACGCCATCACCATTTGGTGTAAAAGCATTTGGGATAAACAACCTCACTTCTTCTGTAAGCGCTACCATGGCCAGTGTGGTGTCCCAACATCCGTTAATAGTCTCTACCCGAAGAGAAATGTAATAATCACCCGGTGCAGTATAGGTATGCGATGGGTTTTCATCACTGCTTGAATTTCCATCACCAAAATCCCAAAGGAAATCGTACCAGGCTGAATCAGCAATACTCAGATTGTTAAAATCAATATCTGGCCGGTCCATGGTACTGATCCAGGGATCTGCCTCAAAATCAGCTGTAGGGTTTGGATTGACCTGAATAAGGTTTGGTTTAAAAATCTCAGCAAAACAGCGCTCAGTATTACTTACTTTCAAACTGATTGAAAATAATCCTGCGGTGTTGTAGGTGTGTGATGGATTTTGTACACTTGACGAAGTACCATCCCCAAGATTCCATTCGTAAACAGCTCCGGGGAATATATCCTGTGACTGATCTGTAAAATGAACATCCACAGGCAAACATCCTTCATCAACATCGGCAGTAAAGTTAGGAGCTGGCAAAGGATTAACCAATACCGTCATACTGGTATCATTATCACAAATATACTGTTGAACATGCAGATAAACCGTATACGTATTCGGGTCTGTATATGCATGCACCGGATTGGGAATCGTACTGTTAGTTCCATCGCCAAAATCCCAATTCAGTTCCTTTCCTGTTGCATCACTACCATAAGTAAACTGAATATCTTCACCCGTGCAGGCTTCTTCGTCAGGAGTAAAACTAAATGCTGGAGAAGGTTGTGGGAATACTTCGTATGAAGCCGAAATTTCTTTATCAATACAATAATCGGAAGATGCTGTTAAAGTGTAAGTATAAACACCGGGAACAGTTTCGTTACGTGTTATACTTTGGGTAGTTTCGCCGCCAGGCGTCCACAACCAAACATTGGCTGTATTGGCTGTAAATGTTACTATCTCACCCGGACAAACTTCGGCCGAAGAAGGAGAAATAGCAATTGTTGGCAGAAAATGATCGACAAAAACAATGAGCGAATCGTACTGTACATTATTACATTTATCAAGAATGTAGAGAATGTATTTTGTAGTGTCGGGAGGGGAAACAATAATGTTTGGCCCAACACCGATTTCGTTTGATGGAGATACTGAATGTTCGTACCATTTGTAATTGTTTGGGTCATCGCCCATGGATGGTGTAAATGTTAACAGTTCTACTGATTCGCCTTTACAAATATATTTATCATCGCCAATATCGAGCGTACCGGTCTGGTCCACATTAAAATCACCTGTGGCCCCATTTCCGCAAACATCTGTTACATTATATTCGCATAACCATATCTGCTCAAAGTAATTGTCATCATAATTAATTGTAAAAGGATTTCCGTTACCAATTAAACTTGGTGGCGTATCGGTGATATTTGACCAGTTTGTTAAATTGGGAACAAAATTATAACCGGGATAATCATTCACAGGCATCCAGTGGGCTTCCACTTGTTGCGACATACCGGGTGCACAAAAGGATAAAGTTGGAATTGTTTGCAATTCGATGGGTTTATTTATAATTTTAACTGTCCCTTCTGTCTCGTTGTTGCACCCGTCGGTAACAGTTACCGCGACAAAATCGGGCGAATTATTTACCGTATGACTGTATGTTGCAACAGGAGGAACAGGATTACTGGGCCAGGTATATCTTAGAGGAATAACTCCACCATTTGTTTCATTTACAACATTCAGGTCGATGGTTTCTTTACAATAAGCTTCATACTGTTTAAAGCCGGGTGTTGGGTCGAAAGTAAATGTGATTGGGTCGTTGTGACGCAGGTCGAAAAAGATTTTTCCACTAAAACTACCCCCACCAATAGGAGGAAGAGGACCATCACAGGGATCGGTTTTATAAACAAATTTAACTTGTATCGGGCTGTCTTCATGAATATTGCGTGCCGAAACCCTAACCGTTCGTATCGAGGCACCATCTACAAACACAATTGTGTCGTTTGCAATTAAAGCATCGCTCATCGAACCTTCATAATGAACATCAATGCTATCGCGATAGATGTTGCTTTCAATCCGAAACGGTATTTCATAAGTTCTAAGAATGGACACGGGTTCATCCAATGTGAAGGTAACAAGCAGGTCACTACAATTTTCGATGATCTGCTCACCAAAATTCCCGCTACCACCGGATGTATTCTCGAATTTATAATCAATCGTCCAACGGGGATGTGGATTTGACATTTGATCTCCCCTGAAGCTACCCTCTTCGAGAAAAACACCCGAGTTGATTGAATAGCCATTGTGTTCGGGATATTGTTCGGGTGCATTATAGTAGAAATCGGCAATGGCAATTTTTACCTTTTGACGAATACATGGTGTAACTTGTTTGCGGATAACCAGTGTTCCTGAAGGGCCAAACGTCTTGGTCATTCCATCAAACTCTGTACCCAGGTTCACATCCGGATTCCCATCTTCGATTTTGGGATTTGGCCTAAATAAAGATGCCGTTTTATTGGCATTAATTTGATAAACATTTACCCAGGCAGGAGGGGCATTCGGTGGTGGTGGATCGGGGCCATAAACCTGGGCAAGGTTTGTAGTATCAGTATTGGGGTGGCTGGTAATAAAAACGCCCATAAAATCCATCATCTGGCTGCCTGCACCCGTATAACCTGTTAAATCAACATCAGGCTGGGGTGAAGTGAATTTTGATGAAGGGTATTCCTCAGATGCAAAAACATAGGTTAGATTAATCTCTTTACCATAAGGCTTATACCAGAATTCGAGCACAGCTGCATCCCCTAAGGTGTCATAAGGAATAACAATACTTTCATCAACCTGCGAAAACCAATCGCGGTACATTCTCCAAATTGAAGAGTCGCCCGAAGGTGGACCATGATAATCATTAAATTTATATGTTGCAGCTCCCGATGCATTGTTTCCTCGTGCATCCATAACCGGTCCCGTTGACAGAATCAGCCCTGAATCAACACCAATACCGGCAACTTCCCCTCTCCAAAACTTACCAAACGCAGCAATATTTCCTTTGTATTTTATGCTGGCTGTATCAAGTTCCCCACCGCCACCATGCAGGATATTTAACACCCACTCTCTAACAGTATCCGCTATTGCACCCGGGGGAACATCAGGATCTAAGGGTTCTACCATAATTGATGGTTTACTTTGCGCCAGTAGTAACTGGGCAAGAAAAACCAAGCTAATAAAAAATATATATCGGAAAAATCTCATTTTAATTTTGGTTGAATCTGGTGGTTCTAAAAAGGGCTGGCAAAGTACAAAATTAAAGTATTTCAAATATTTAAAACAAGTCTAAATAGCTGGATAAACCTAGCCAGGAAAAAGCAATACGTTAGTAAGACAAAGATTCCTTACAATAAGTTGCCCGTCATCAGGTTTTTTCTGACAATCTTCTGTTTTTTCACAAAAAAACCCGACCCCGTTTTAAACGGGACCGGGTTACCAAAAAACAACAGGCCTAAGCCCTGGAAATATAATGTGGTTAGGGAATCAAATTGATAAAAGACTAAACTTAATGCGTACTTGTACATTCTGTCCGGCATATTCTTTCAGCTTTTCGGAATGCAGGTCTTCAAGAGTACTTACTACGTAATCCTTCATTCTCTGGTCAACACAGTTGGCACAATCAACTTCCATTGTACCATCTTCCTGAATAACTACACTGATCACCACACAGCATTGAAATTTTTCTTCAATAGCAAACTCAGGGTACTTCACTTCTTTTTTGATAATTTTTGTAACTTCTTTTCTAGCCTTCTTCGAGGCCAAGGGAGCTTCAGCGGCAAATGCGCTGGAAACGAGAAATAATCCTAACATTAAAAAAACGGTTGCGATTCTTGTTTTCATGACTTTAATTTTTTAGTAAATAAATAATTCATTAATAGTTGCACATTAAGCTTAACGAAACCCGTGCCACTTTTTTTAACTTTTTGGATTATAGGTGTTTAAATGGATCATTTATCGTTCTACATTTCTTGATTTGTTCGGCTACAAACACAAGCTGTACATCTTCGTACACTTTGTAGAAATATGACTATTAAACTGTTAAGTAATCTTTAACATCATTTTGTACAATAAATTCCCTTGCTATTTCTTTGCTGTGGTTTTCGTGGTTTTTCTACTTCTTAATCCGGTATTTCTCCTTAGTTTTGCAGCCCTATATTCATCTTGTTAATGTATTAAATATGTCTGATCCTGAAAACGAAAAACGGTCACTGAATTTTATAGAATCTATTATTGAAGAAGATTTGTTCAATAACAAAAACCAGGGACGAATACATCTGCGTTTTCCACCTGAACCCAATGGTTATTTACATATCGGCCATGCAAAATCCATTTGTTTAAATTTTGGGCTGGCCAAAACATTCGATGGCTTGTGTAACCTGCGTTTTGACGATACGAATCCCGAAAAGGAAGATATAGAATATGTTGATTCCATTATGGAAGATATTCGATGGCTGGGCTTTGAGTGGAACGACAAACCATATTATGCTTCTGATTATTTCGAGCAATTGTATCAATGGGCTGTAAAACTGATTCGGGAAGGAAATGCTTATATTGATGAGCAGCCGCAGGAAAAAATCAGTGAGCAGCGTGGCATCCCCACAAGACCAGGAATTGAAAGCCCCTACCGGAACAGGCCCGTTGAAGAAAGCATCGATTTATTTGAACGCATGCGCAAAGGGGAATTTGAAAATGGTGCAATGATCTTGCGTGCGAAAGTTGACATGGCCTCGCCAAATATGCATATGCGCGATCCGATTATGTACCGTATTTTACATCAGCATCACCACCGAACCGGAGATGATTGGTGTATTTATCCCATGTACGACTGGGCACACGGCCAGTCGGATTTTATTGAAGGAATAACCCATTCCGTCTGTACCCTGGAATTTGAAATCCACCGTCCGCTTTACGATTGGTTTCTCGACCAACTTGCCGAAGGAAGATACCGCCCACAGCAAATTGAATTTGCCCGCCTTAATTTGAGTTATACCGTAATGAGCAAACGTAAACTGCTCGAATTGGTGCAAGACAATTATGTGAATGGCTGGGACGATCCACGCATGCCAACTATTTCAGGATTGCGCAGAAGAGGATATACTGCATTGTCAATCCGAAATTTTGCAGACCGAATTGGTGTGGCAAAACGTGACAATGTGATCGATGTGGGCTTGCTCGAATTCAGTGTTCGTGAAGACTTGAATAAAATAGCACCGCGTGTTTTTGGGGTACTCAATCCGGTAAAAGTCATTATTACGAATTACCCCGAAGGCGAAACGGAACAGATGGAATTGGTAAACAATCCGGAAGACCCGGAAGCCGGA
>QMPA01000211.1 GCA_003650365.1 Bacteroidota bacterium
AAGTAAGTAAATATCCTGGTTTGTATTTTCCCTGACATCAACTACATAATCAATACTTGCACAAATATCCTCGGCAAATTTGAGCATGGAGGAAAAACCATCTTCTTCACTATCCCCATGACCGCGCGAATCAAAAGCCAGCATATTGAAGCCATGGCCTTGCAAATTCTTGATATAAGGCATCAATCGGCCGGCACTTTTTCCCCAACCATGAACAAGAATTAATGTTGGGGAATCTTTACTGTCTGGTATCCACCAGGCATAAAGATGTTTTCCGTTCTTTGTTGGGTAGCGGACTTCCTCAAAGGCAATGCCATGTTCTTCCGGTGTTTTCGTGTGTTTTTCAGGAGTGATTTTAAAGGATCGAACCATCAACCAGAAAAGCAGCAGCACGATTAAAACAAAGGCAAGAACTATCCAGAAATAAATCATTTTTGAGAATGTTTGTGTTTACACTAAATTGAAAGTGCGATAAAAACCTGCGCCAGCCAATAAGTCAACATGATAAAAAACGATGCAAATTTAAACCCTTTCACAAAGCGGTCGTAAGCCAATATTGAATCGGAAGCAACAAAAAGTACAGCGCCAAAAAACGCCAGTGCCGGACTACTACCTCCCAGTACATATCCCCTACCGGAAGCCTGCCACAAAAAGGCCAACAGAACCAAAACATAAGCAATAACCGGGATGGTCATTTTTTTGGTATGTGGCAATAATATTTTTAGAAAAACCACAGCATAAATTGCAATTGGTATTAAATACCCCCAACCCCAATAAGGGCCAAAATCGCTGGCAAAAGCAAAAATGAAAAACAGATGAGCGATAAAAAATGAGCCCAATCCTGCAATGAAACGGTCTTTGGGCAACATCAGAAAAATATCGCCAGCCAGCGAGAATACCAGTCCTGAGATAATGAGATATTTATAATATTCTGAAACTTCTGGCTCCTGTAAAACAGCGAGTAAAATAATCAGCAGTGTAGTTAAAGGTTTGGAAATATATCGCAAACTTGCTTTGTTCCGAAAATCGAAAACAATGTAAAGCATTCCGGTAATAAAGATGGCAAAGAGAAGAATTTGTTGAAACATGATTAATACAAAAAGTTATTATACGGATACTTTTTGGCATGTACTTCACGAATATGCGAATACAATAAATCTTTCAATTCAGGATAATTTTCTTTGGTTTTGGCCGAGATAAAAATACAAGGGTGGTTGTCTTTGGCCATCCAGCTTTTCTTCAATTCTACCAGTGAGATATTCTCTTTTTCGATGGGCGTCAGGTCATCATCGTCCTTCTCCACAAACGTATAAGCATCAATTTTATTAAATACCATAATAACGGGTTTGTGGCCTGCTCCAATTTCTGACAGCGTTTGGGTTACGGTTTTAATCTGGTCTTCAAATTCAGGATGGGAAATATCGACAACGTGCACAAGGATATCCGATTCCCGCATTTCGTCCAGAGTTGATTTAAATGATTCGACCAAATTATGGGGTAACTTTCTAATAAAACCAACGGTATCAGAAAGTAAAAAGGGCACGTTTTCAATGACTACTTTCCGGACAGTAGTGTCAAGGGTGGCAAACAATTTGTTCTCCGCAAAAATATCAGATTTACTCAGCAAGTTCATCAGGGTTGATTTGCCTACATTGGTATAACCCACCAGTGCAACACGAATCATTTGTCCACGGCTTTTGCGTTGGGTTGATTTTTGCTTATCAATTTGAACCAGTTTCTTCTTCAGTAACGAAATTTTATCGCGGATGATCCGGCGGTCGGTTTCAATTTCGGTTTCACCAGGACCACGCAATCCGATGCCCCCTTTTTGTCGTTCAAGGTGAGTCCACATGCGTGTTAATCGGGGCAACATGTATTGGTACTGAGCCAGTTCAACCTGTACTTTGGCATGGGCTGTTTGCGCACGTTTAGCAAAAATATCAAGAATAAGGTTGGTACGGTCAAGGATTTTGCATTCCAAAACCTTCTCCAGGTTACGGATTTGTGAGGAGCCTAATTCGTCGTCAAAAACTACCATATCAATTTCGGCAGCTTTCACGTACTGACTGATTTCTTCCAGCTTTCCGGAACCAACATAAGTTTTAGGATTTGGATATTCGAGTGATTGTGTAAAACGGTCCACCGGAATTCCCCCAGCGGTTTCCACCAAAAATGCCAGTTCGTCAAGGTATTCTTCAACCTTGTCTTTTCCCTGTGATTTTGTAGCCAGTCCAACCAGTACAGCTTTTTCAGGACTTTCTTTTATGGATTTTGTTTTTTTTTCGAGCATTGAAATGGGTTAAGGGTTATAGGGTGTAATAGGTTATAAGGTTATAGGGTGTAAGTTGTAATAGGATAAGGAGTATATATGGAGAGTTGGAGCATAGGGAGTAAGACAAACCTTTATTCCCCATATTACCCGTATTCCCATATTACCCAATTTCCCTAATAAATCTTCCTAAATCCAATAATTTCCCGCACTTCCTTAATGGTTCGCTGGGCACTTGCCCTAGCTTTTTCGGCACCAATATCCATCACTTTTTGGATGATGGCATCATTGGAAGAAAGTTCTTTTATTTTTTGACGGAAAGGTTCGGTAAAACTGATGGCGTCTTCGGCCAATTGCTTTTTTAAATCGCCGTAGCGGATGGTGCATTTATTGTATTGGTCATCAAAATACTCAACAGTATCAGGTGTTGAAAGCACTTCCATCAATGTGAAGAGATTCTGGATGGCTTCCGGTTTTTCCTGGTTCATTTGGGTAGGGCCGCTATCAGTAACAGCACGCATTACTTTTTTCCTGAGTACTTTGGGATCATCATTTAAGAAAATAGCGTTTCCTACTCCTTCTGATTTACCCATTTTCCCCGAACCGTCAAGTCCCGGAATTTTTACCAATTGTTCGCCAAAATTGTAGGCTGAAGGAATCGGGAAAAACTCTTTATTATACATGTGGTTAAAGCGCCGGGCAAAAGTGCGGGTCATTTCCAGGTTTTGTTCCTGATCCTTTCCAACAGGCACTTTGTGGGCTTTGTGGATAATAATATCGGCAGCCATGAGTGTCGGATAAGTCAGTAAGCCGGCATTCACATTATTGGGCTGTTTGCGTGCTTTTTCCTTGAAAGTTGTTACTCTTTCCAATTCGCCGAGGTAAGCATTCATGTTCAGGAAAAGGTAAAGTTCGGCTGTTTCGGGCAAATCGCTTTGCAAGTATAATGTTGCCTTCTCGATGTCGAGTCCTGCTGCCAGGTATTCAATCAAAACTTGTCTTACATTGCCTTGTAAATCTTCAGGTTTAGGATGGGTAGTGAGTGAGTGGTAATCAGCAATAAAGAAGAAACATTCATTGGTTTCCTGCATTTTTACAAAATTCTTAACAGCTCCAAAATAGTTGCCCAAATGCAGGTTGCCTGTCGGGCGGATGCCACTTAATACAATTTCTTTATGTGTCATTTGTTGTAGAGGTATTTAATTTGACAAAATTAGGAAAATTTGAGTGTGGCGTCACTGCTGTTTATCAATTGAAAAAAATGTCCAAATGTTTGATGTGGAAGATCTTTTATTTGAACAATAATTTGTATGACTAGATTTGGTAATTTAGCGTATTCTGAAAAATGTTAACAAATGTTAAAATATTCTGAATGTTTCAGCGTTACTGTTCTACCCCAAAACAAACATCCTATCGAAGAACGCTTACGCTGACATTCTTTCATTATAAACCAACAATTCAATATTATGAAAAAGTTAGCTATTCTTGTGTTTTTCACTATTCCATTTATTTCATTTGCACAACAGAATTCCATCCTCTCATCAGGCGATTGGTATAAGTTGGCTGTCGAAGAAACTGGAGTTTACAAACTTACTTACAGTGAACTTCAAAGCTATGGTATCGATGTTGACAATATCGACCCGCGAAACCTGGCACTTTTTGGTAACCCTTCCGGGATGTTACCCGAATTGCTTGAAGAACCACATTATACAGATCTCCAACCGATGGCCATTCAGATTATTGGCGAGGATGATGGTGTTTTTGATCCCGAAGATTACGTTTTGTTTTTTGGACAAGGTTCTGTTGTTTGGGAATATGATGCTGATCAGGACCGCTTTCAACACATGGTCAACCTTTATGCAGAAAAGACCAATTATTTTCTCACAGTTTTGGAGGAAGCCGGAAAACGAATTCAATTGCAACAAAGTGAAACTTTAGCACAAACTGCAATTATCGATACGCTTGATCTTTTAATTTACCACGAAAACGAATGGATCAACCCCGGAAAAAGTGGGAAAGTCTGGTTAGGGGAATTTTTTAATGAAGAAAATTTGGAACAGGATTTTAGTTTTAATCTCGAAGATTTTTCACTTTACCCAAATGGCCATCAATTCTATACACAATTGATGGCCCGCTCATTCGAAACCAGTTTCTTCAACATTTCAATAAACGATGTGTATTTTGATACGATAAGGATGAATAATGTAAGTCCTTCAAACCTCTATCAACTGTATAAATACACGCGTTTCGATTCATTTTTTAATTTGTCTGAAAATGTATTCACAGTTTTGTATAATTATCTCCCTGCAAATGAGTTTTCCTGGGGGTGGCTTGATTGTTTCGATCTGAACCTAAAAGTAAAACCCATTTTTACTGGAGACCAAATGCCCTTTCGATCAACTCAAAACATGGGTGAAGGAAGTGTTTCTTTTTACGCTTTAAACTATTCTCAAGCTAGCGACTTAAAAATCTGGAATGTAACAAACCCTTTAAATGTAAGCGAATTGGAACTGAACATTGAAACTAATTCTGTTTGGTTCAAGATAAAAAACGACAGCCTATTGGAATTCCATGCATTCAATGGCAATACTTTTTATGTGCCTGAATTTGCCGGACAAATCGAAAACCAAAATCTACATGCTTTTGAACCGCCCGATTTAATCATTGTCACCCATCCCAATTTTCTTGCACAAGCCAATCAACTGGCTTTGTTCCACGAAACAGAAGATGAAATGAGTGTGGGTACATTTACAATAGATCAGATTTACAATGAATTTTCTACTGGCACGCAGGACGTAACAGCCATCCGGAATTTTGTTCGCTATTTATGGGAACAATCCGGTGATGAAGAAAAACCAAAATATCTTTTACTATTTGGCGATGCTTCCTACGATTATCTGGACAGGATGGAGAACAATACCAATTTTGTTCCGACCTATGAATCTTGGGAGTCTTCAAACTCAGTTAGTTCCTATGCCACTGATCAATACTTTGGTTTAAAAGAACTGACGGGATTTGGTGAAATGCAAGTTGCTGTTGGGCGGATACCGGTTTCTACTGTTGAGGATGCAAACAAAGTATTGAATAAAATTCAGGCTTATAATTCAAATGAAGCATTGGGTTCGTGGACAAATGAGATGATGTTTATAGGTGATGATGGTGATGGCAATCTGCATTTAAAAGATGTAGAACGTTTAGCGCGTGTTGTTGATACAGCCAGCCCTGTCATGAATATTACCAAATGTTATCTTGATTTTTTTGAACTTATTCAAACAGATGATGGCCCAAGATACCCTGAAGCAAATGCCACTATCACTAATAAAACCAATGATGGGGTTTTTTATGTTGGTTATGCCGGACATGGTGGTAAAGTGCAATTGACGCACGAACGTATTTTGTCGATAGATGATTTGAGCGATTGGACAAACAAAGAAAAACTACCACTTTGGGTGATTGCCTCCGGAGATGTTGCCTATTATGATGATCCGGGATATACTTCACTCGGAGAGTCTGTTTTTTTAAAAGATGATGCAGGGGCAATTGCTGTATTAAGTACAACCCGGGCTACATTTGCAGCTGCTAATATGTCATACACTCTTGCTGTAATTGAAAAGATAACAGATCAGAACTTACAAAATGATTTGCGGTTTGGTGACCTGACGATTCATGGTAGTGCAAGTTCAAATGATTTGAAGTGGACATTGCTTGGAGACCCCGCTTTAAAAATACATTTCCCCAAATACAATGTAAACACCACGGCCTTAAACGATATTGCCATCGAAGAGTTTTCGGATACAATCCAACCGGGAAGTTACCTTGCTTTTCAGGGTGAAATTTTAAGTAAAGATGAAGGCATTCTTCAATCCGGGTTTAACGGAACGGTTTATTTGAAAGTATTTGCCCCTTCCTATATTCGAACAACAAGGGCCAATCAAGAAGGGTCATTTATTCAAGACATTGAAGTTCAGGATAGTATTTTGACCGAAGGTACTGCCACTATTGAAAATGGTGAATTTGAGATTATGGTAAAACTACCTACTAATTATTTTGAAGGCTTCGGAAATCTGAAACTATCGTGGTATGCCGAAAATGGCGAAACCGATGCCAATGGCTATTATAACCAACTGATGTTTGGTGGCGATCCGGATGCCATTGTTGACGGGGATGAATTCCTCGACCAAATCAAAGTTTATCCAACCGTTTTTACAGACTATCTGAATATTGATGTGCCACAAACTGAAAGCAAAGAGCTTGTTTACAGGGTTTACAATGCGATGGGGGTAGAAATCTATTCCCTAAAATCAAGCGCTGTAAATGGAGTTGAAAGAATCCAAATCCCCGGATTGGCAAAAGGCATGTATATTCTGAATGTTGATATTGCCAACAATTCA
>QMPA01000212.1 GCA_003650365.1 Bacteroidota bacterium
CTCTTTTTCCCCATCTGATTACATCTAAGCTTCCACAGGCCCAACAACGCTTTTTTTTGAATTTTCCATGATTAAAAAAGTTTTATGAAACAAAGTTCATAAAACTATTCTACAAACCATAAAGCGAAAGGTATACAGAGGATTTTACCAACCATTTTTCAGTAATATGCCAACATGCTAAATTAAAGGGATTAAGTTAAAAACTTAATCCAGTTTCTGTTAACTTAATCCAGTTTCCGGCTACCGCCCCCTAATCAGCGTAACCGCCCCCCGAATATTAAATTTCTCGATACCGCTAAGCGTAACAATATACACATCACAAACATAATAATAAACCCCTTCGGCACAATCGGCATTGTTGGTTTGGTTTTTTCCATCCCAATTAATTTCGGGGTCTTCGGTGGTGTACATTATTTTTCCCCAGCGGTTAAAAATGACCATGTCGATGCGGTCGACATTGGCTTTTGGGTTGGCTGATGTTCCTGTTTTTGGAACAAATAAATTATTGAAATTATCCCCATTTGGTGTAAACACATTGGGTAATTCGTAGGGTGGACAGGCGTCATATCCCAAACAAACCACATCGCTTAGCTCACTGGTATTTCCAACCGAATCAACAGCACTAACGGCATAACAACCCACAACCGATTCGAGATTGCTGTGTAAGTAATAAGTGGTATCTGTTTCCTGGCTTTCAACCGAGTCAATCAATTGTAAATTCTGTTCCTGGTTTGGCGAATAATAAATACGGAACCAGGAAACATCACAATCACAATCTTCAAAAAGATCGCAGACAGTGTCAGGAGGCATTTTGATAATAAGTTCATTGGCAACCTCCAAACAATCTGGTTCAACTGCTAAAAATGGTTTACATGGAGGGACGTTGTCAAAAGGAGTCTCACAAATAAGCTGGGAAAAATTAATCAAAGGATCGAAAAGTTCGGCAAGAGAATAGTGACCAATGGATTTAATGTAGTAACAATAATTCTGCTCATTCCTAACTGCTTTATCGCTGTATAAAGGAAGCGTACTAAATCCAATAGAATCATAAGTGGTTTCTCCGGGGTCTTTCCGGTAAACAACATACTGTTCGTTTTCCCAGGGTACTTTTGGGAACCAAGCCAACCTGACTTCACTGTCTGATGGTTTTGTCTCGACAAAAATGGAAGCAGCAGCTTGTGAACTTCCGATAAAACCAACGGTTACGCTTTCCAGATCAACGCGATAACTGTAGGGGCCATCGTGGGTATTCAGGTTGACAGATTGGTCCATGTAAATCGTATCGTTTAAACCAATGAATTCCGCAATTTTTTCCCCAGAACCATCCCAAATCAAGCCATCGTTTCTGTACAATAAATACTTATAAGGTCCGGGAAACTGAATGGTATCTAACTCAGTGGGTTTCGACCAAATAACAAGCACATTACCACTGTTTAAATTCAGACTGTCGTTACTAACATGTGTAATAATGGGCACATCTTTTTTCAAGCTGGCGCATGCTTCGTTGGAAGCAAAACTTTCTGCTCCATCGTAAAAAAATGCAGTTACCCGGTAGCAATACTTGATTCCATGAACCAATCCACCACCAATATTTTCATCCCTAAAGATTAGCGTATTTAAGCCTTCAACATCACCAATGTGCTGAAATCCTGTATAATACGGAACCCCGGTTTCGCAGTGGCCGGGCTCCCAACCCGATGCTCCACTTCGTCGGTAAATTTTGTAGCCGATGGCATTTTCGCATAAGCTTTGGTCCCAGCTCAGGTTAATTCCATTTCCTAGTGCCTCAACCTCAAGGTTTTCCGGTGCTGGTGCAGTAATCTTGATAAAAACAGTTTTAAAATTAACCAGGTTAATAGGGAATCCGTTGTCTGTTGCTTTAAACAAAACAGTGTAGGGTTCAAGTCTGACATGATCGCAGGAAGTTTCCCAGTGAAATGTGGTTAATACTGTATCGTTTCCAGTGGCAGGGTCAGGACTTATATATGCCGGGTTTGTGTTTTGTTCAAAAGGTCCACCGTAGGCAATAAGTTCCACATGTGTTCCATCCGGATCAATCGCGATTACATCAAATAGTAAGGTGTCACCTGCCATAACGCAGGTGTCATCAATACATATTATTTCGGGGGGATCGTGATCGCAGGCCACGATTTCAATTTGCATATCCCGCCGAACTGCGCCAATTTTAAAACCATGCCGCCACTCTTCAATAATAAAGGCCACATTGTACTCACCCTGAAGCACAGGTGTTTGCCAAATTAAATCTCCGGTAATGGAGTCCATTCTAAAGATATCCGATGTTTTTGGAAGGGTATATCCCGGAATGTCAAAACCTCCGCCTCCTTTGCAAATTACCAAATGGTACGAAAGGCTGTCTCCATCAATATCGTAAGCACCCGGATTGTGAATATAGTTTTTTCCAACACATCCCTGGTCAATTGGCGGATTAAGTAGTTGTACCGAATTATTGTAACCCAAAAATGGATTTATTGTTAGTGAAGTTTCAATGTACATGGGCACATTTACTGAATTTGGAATATTGACAACCCCGTTGTTGCGGTTCGGATCTTCAACGGAAATTGTATAGGTGCCAGGTGCCGGAAAAGTGTGAAGACCTCTGTAAACATTTAGCGATATGTCTATTATTCCCGGTATTTCTTCAAAGACAATCCTGGGAATTTCATCGCCAGACTCATCGCCCCAATAAATTGGCATTGTTGTTCGTGTATCGTCAGCGGGGCTGGAGGTACGCGTATACATGGTGATAGTGAACTCAAAGGTCAGGCCTTCAATGTGGCGGTAGGTAATTTCGGCAGCTCTTTGGTGGGTCGCAATAGCTGCATTTGCCACAATTAAAAAGATAGAAAAAACCAAAAATATGCGCTTCATGAATTGTAAACTATGAAAATCAAAACTACAAATTAAATGCAAAGGCAATGCCAAATTGGAAAATTGGTTTTAACAAATAGTTATTTGCAGATTATTATTTCACAGAAGACATTGAGTGTTGATTATTGAATTTTTTTTTACCCATTGTAATACCAATAGAACTAAACAATCTTAACAACAAAGCCTTTAAACGACAAATTTGTCTAATTTTGTTGGGATTGTTTTTTGCAAGCTATGAAGCCTACCGTATTGGAACAAGAAAGACTGGATATTCTTAGACGTTATAGACGTTTAATAGAGGTATGGCATACACGTAAAACAACGCAGGATAAATGGATGGTGCGCAAGGCTTTTCGGCTTGCTGCCGATGCCCACAAAGACATGCGCCGAAGATCTGGTGAGCCATTTATTTTACATCCGCTTGAGGTTGCCACTATTGCAGCAAATGAGATTGGTTTGGGCACGACCTCCATTATTTCGGCTTTATTGCACGATACGGTTGAAGATACCGACATGACGCTGGACGATATTAAAATAATGTTTGGCGAAGAAGTCATGCGTATTATTGATGGGTTGACAAAAATTGAAGGTATTTCTGAAACTTCGGTGTCATCGCAATCTGAAACACTAAAGAAAATTCTTCTTACACTCTCAGATGATGTCCGGGTTATATTGGTAAAATTAGCTGACAGGTTGCATAATATGAGAACCCTGGAAGCGATGCCGCGGGAGAAACAAGTAAAAGTAGCATCTGAAACCAAATATCTTTATGCCCCATTGGCTTATCGCCTGGGACTCTATTCCATTAAAAGCGAACTCGAAGACCTTTCTTTTAAATATTCTGAACCGCAAATTTATCGGGAAATAGAAGAAAAGCTACAAGCAAAAAGTGAAGTGAGACAAGTGTTTTTTGATGAATTCAGAAAACCAATTGAAAATGCTTTGCAAGCAATCAACCTTAGTTTTAACATTCAATGTATCACAAAAACAAGCTTTTCCATTTGGCAAAAAATGCGTAAAGATGAAATGCCTTTTGAAGAAGTTTACGATGTTTTTAGTGTGGATGTTGTTATTGATGAAGAAAAAGACAAAGAGGTGTTGGCATGTTGGTCGGCCTATTCAGCTATTACGGCAATCTATCGTCCCAACAACAAGAGCCTTCGCGATTTTATTAGCGCACCAAAGGCCAATGGCTACGAAGCTATTCACATCACCGTTATGGGTCAGAACGGACAATGGGTTGAAGTGCACATTCGCAGCACACGAATGGATGAGATTGCAAGAAAAGGTTATCCGGCTTATCTAAAATATAAAACAGAGGGAGCAACAGACACGGGTCTTGATGATTGGTTAAACAAAACAAAAGAGTTGCTGAAGGACAGCGACGAAGAAACGGTAAGTTTTATCGACGATTTTACAAGGAATCTTTTTTCTGATGAGATTGTTGTTTTCACTCCCAGGGGAGATATGATTAGTTTGCCACTCCATGCTACTGTTCTTGATTTTGCTTATGCCATCCACTCCGATTTGGGTAACCATTGCATTGGTGCCAACGTTAACCATCGGCTCCGTCCTGTTGATTATGCCATAAAATCGGGCGATCAAATTGAAGTGATTAATTCAAGAGTGCAGCAACCCAATAAAGATTGGTACAAATTTGTTGTAACAGCCCGGGCAAAATCGCGAATTAAAATTGCCATTAAGAATGAAAGAAAGAAATACCGTAGCAAAGGCGAACAATTACTCGAGAATTATTTTACGCAGTTAAAGATCGAAAACTCAAAGCCCAATGTAAGTAAGCTTATTACACAACAAAAGCTGAATGGTTTGGTAGATCTTTATTTTTACATTGCCAAAGGAGAAATAGGTTTTAAAGATGTGAAGGAGGCTTTTAATCCCTCTGAAAGCGCGATGAGTTGGATTCGAAATTTCCGTATCCCATTTATTAAAACGAAGATTCCGCTGGATGACAAAGCGCAGCAAATACAAATGGTGGATAAAACGGAAATGAAAAAAAACAAAGGTTCCGGTGATTTTTCCGCTTTGGAGTATTCAGTGTCAAAATGTTGTAATCCAATTCCCGGCGATAATGTAGTTGGACTTTTGTTTCCGAACGAACCCATTCAGATTCATAAAACAGAATGCGAAAAGGCGATCAGGCTGATGTCGCATTATGGAAAAAATATTGTTAAAGCCAAATGGAAACAAAAAGAAGGAGTAACGTTCCTTGCTGGTTTAACGGTTAAAGCTGTTGATAAATTGGGTTTGCTTCAGCAAATATCCAATCAAATTACTGATGAATTTGGCTTGAATATCCGCTCGTTTAATTTGGAAAGTGTTGAGGGACTGGTGGATATCAATATTACGCTATATGTGAACAATACAGAAAAGCTGAATAAACTAATACAACGTCTAAAAAAGATTAAAGAAGTACTAAAAGTATCACGTTATAATAAAATTGACTGATTTATTATTTCGCTTCTCCCTGGCTCCCACCTTGTAAATGTTGTGTTTGGCGTATGGTTTATAAGCCTTTTCCGAATTATAATAAGTGAAGCACAAACGTTTGGCTTCTAAAAATGTCAAAAAAAATATTATTCCTATTTAAACCCATTAAAAATAAAAAATGTATTTTTACAGCTTAAATTAAATGGGGCATGAAGCTGAATAATAAAAAAGACACTTTCGAATCGGTAAAAAAATTATTTACTGAATATCTCGAATCCAGGGGTCATCGCAAAACACCCGAGCGTTATACAATCTTAAAAGAAATTTATGCTACCGAAGGTCATTTCGATATTGAGACCTTATATATCCGCATGAAAAACAATAAGTATAGGGTTAGCCGTGCGACTTTGTACAATACCATCGAGTTACTGCTAGATTGCAATTTGGTGACCAAACATCAATTTGGAAACAACTGCGCACAATTCGAACGTTCATTCAAATACAAACAACACGATCATTTTGTTTGCGTGGAAGACGGACAAGTATTGGAGTTTTGTGATCCGCGTATTCAGGAAATTCAAGAATCGGTAGAAGAGCTACTGGGTGTTAAAGTCAGCTATCATTCACTTACTTTTTATGGAAAATGTGGTACTCACGATAAAAAAATTACTGTAAAAGTTGATGGTAAATAATCTATAAACTGTGTTTGCAGTTCAACAATATTATTACATTTGTTTCAATAATCCAAGCCTGTAAATCGCAGGCTTTTTTAATGTTAAGCTATGAAAATTGACGTACTCCTTGGCCTTCAGTGGGGCGATGAAGGAAAGGGTAAAATAGTTGATGTCCTTACCCCAAATTACGATATTGTTGCACGATTTCAGGGAGGTCCTAATGCTGGCCATACCATCGAGTTTAAAGGGAAAAAGTTTGTTTTGCATACTATTCCTTCAGGCATTTTTAATAAAGAAACAATCAATGTAATTGGTAATGGCGTAATTATCGATCCTTTTGTTTTGAAGAAAGAATTGGCCATGCTGGCAGAAGGAGATATTCAGGTGACTGATAATTTATTGGTGTCGCGCAAAGCACACCTTATTCTCCCTACACACCGCTTGTTGGATGCTGTTTTTGAAAAGGCCAAAGGCAAGCAAAAAATCGGTTCAACACTCAAAGGAATTGGCCCTGCATATACCGATAAAGTGAGCCGAAATGGTCTCCGTATTGGCGATCTCGAAAGTGATGTGTTTAGCGAAAGATACGAAAAGGCAAGGGCAAGACACATTAAAACTGTAGAGATATACGACAAAAGATACGAAGAA
>QMPA01000213.1 GCA_003650365.1 Bacteroidota bacterium
AAAATACCAATACCTTGGTGCTTTTGACAAAGCCATGTTGAAAGTCCTCAACAAAAATCAGTTCATGTCGTCGCAGTTTGCGCAGCAGTTGAACATGGACGAACAAAACAAAACCATCGTATTCGAAAGGAACAACCTGATTTTTGTTTTTAATTTCCACCCTTTTAATTCCGTTCCCAATTACCGTTTTCGTGTGCCAAAATCCGGTAATTACAAAGTCATTCTCAATTCCGACAGCAAAGCTTTTGGCGGTCACGGCCGGATTGATGAATCAATTATTTACCCTACCCTTGAGCAACACGATTCAGGAAATCACTTCTTAACGATTTACAATACGAACCGGACGGCGCTGGTAATGAGTTGTGAGTAGGGAATGGTGGTCAGCCGATTATACGTTGCGATGAAATCATCGTCCGACCACTACTAATTGGATTTCGTTTTACTGGTCGGACGGCTGTTTGATTTTGCGTATAGCCGTCTGACCACTATCGGGCAACAACCATTTTCCCCCTCGCTGTTTCGTTTCCAATCCGAATGCTAAAATAATACATCCCTGAAGGCAGCCCCCTTGCATCCCAAAGCACTTGCTGTTTGCCCGCTGATTGTTCTTCCAGAATAAAATGGACTTGTTGGCCGAGGTGGTTGTAAATTGAGATTTGAATGGTTTGTGGTTGGTTGAGTTCGTATTGGATGGTAGTTGTGGTTTTGAAGGGGTTGGGGTAGCTCCGCACTTTGTAACTCAACTTATTTTCAGGTGTTGATACTAATTGGCAGCTATATTCTACTTCTTCATATGAGTTACAACCAACTCTATTGTTTTCAATTGTGTATTCCGCATCAGGTTGTTTCAGATATTCGCAAATGCTCTCAACATGACAGACGGTTAACATAGGGTTATCCTTGAAAACTATTTTATTAATAGTTTCAGGATCTATGTTGTTCAACCCCTTTAAGTTAACTAAAATATCGTTATTTCTAATCCAAATACTTGGTTGTACAAAATTATATGTAAGTGTTTCAAGACTTCGTAATCCCCGAATATTCGTCAATAAATTATTGTGCATAATGTCCAACGCACCTGCATGTGATAAATTAGGAATCCCACTAAGGTTTAGTAGTTCATCATTTGAGCTAATCTCAAAAAATCCAGCTATATGAGTTAAACTATCGAGGCCAACTAAATTCTCAAGGTTTTCATTATTGTATATACTGAAACTTGAACCCAAATATTTTAAACCTTGCAGTCCTGATAAATTTACAATAGAGTCGTTGTTACATATTTTGAAGTAACCGCTGACTGAATCAATAACAGATAAACCATTGAGGTTGTTAATTGTAGTATTTGTTATTATAACCTTGCCTTTCAGACTTTTGCATCCTGGGTAGTCATTTGCAAAATTGTCAATTTCTTCTTGGGTCTTTAAAAAATAATGACCATAAGGAAGACAAGGCATTGAAAACCCACATAATTCGGCTATCTCTGGTGGGTTTTTACAACCATCTGCATTTCCATATATTTCAACAAATCCATTTGGAGACTGTAGGTAACTGCAAATATTTTGGAAGTCACAAATTCCGAGTTGAGAATTGCCAGCGATTCTCAAATCCTCAATTGAACTTGCATCGATATTATGAATACCATTGAGACTGGTTAAACTTGAATTGCCTGTTATCTTTAAATCATATCCACCCAAAGAACTTATATTACTAAGCGCAGTAATTTCTTGTAATGCGCTGTTTGAATAAAGATTGACACCATAACAGGTTTTAAGGCTATCAAGACCATGTAAAGTTTTTAAAGAATCATTAAAATCAATATATAAACCATCAAGATGAGTTAAGTTGGGAAATGTAGTTAGGCTGTCTAAAATGTCGTTCCAGCTAATCGATAGACTCCCTAGTCTACGTACACTTTCAATTCCTTTTAAATTTTTTAAACCTTCGTTGTAATACAACGCAAGTCCTTCCTCTATAACTCTAATATTGTCAAGGCCGGTGAAATTTTCCAGGTTAGTATTAAAAGCAAATTGCATATAGCCAGATATTGAGTCTAAATTGTTTAAACCCTGCAGGCTAGTGAGCGCTATATTTTCAAGTATTTCAGCATTCCCACTAATGTGGCGTAAATTGTTAAGCCCATGGAAATTTACTAATTCGGGGTTAAACTCAATTAAAAAGTCACCATGAATGTCATGCAAATTTTCAAGGCCTTGAATTGATTGAAGTTCAGTATTACTGTGAATATGAACATCTCCACCAATATGTTTGAGACTGTCAAGCCCACTGAAATTAACTAATGACTCACAATTTGATATCCTGAAATCTTCTCCTATTGAATCCAGCTTGTTAAGCCCAGTGAGGTTTTCTAGTAATTCACTTCCATGTAGGATGAATGACCCGCCAATGCCAGTTATATTATGCAGGCCGTATAAACTATTTAAGTTGCTTGTATAGTAAATTGACAATTGTTCACCAATAGAAGTTAGTACACTTAGGCCAAACAGGTTTGTAATACTGTCTCCACGAATTGTCACCCATCCCTCGATCTCTGCGCAATCCGGATAATCGGTTTGGAAGTTGTCAATTTCTGATTGGTGAGTGAATGTGATATTGACAGGGCACTGCGCACCAATTTTAAACGCAAATACCAAGTGAAAAGCAATAGTAAATAAGAAAATCAACTTTTTCATGATACTGCTTGTTTAGATTCTCAAAAAAAAACAGAAAATAATACCGGCTAAGGTAGGGAAAAAAATAGAAGTTGGAAGTCGGGAGATAGGTACCGGTGGTCAGATGATTATACTCCGTAACAAAATCATCGTCCGATAACCAGAGAAAATCCGTAGGACCACTTTGCAGTTGGAGTTTACTGGTCGGACGGCTGTTTGATTTGGTATATAGCCGTCTGACCACTACTGAATCACAATCATCTTCCGTCTTGGGGGCAGAGAATCGGGTTTGCATTGAAAATTGTGGGGAAACCCTCGTCTCCCCCCCTCAGGGGGAGATGTCCAGAGGACAGAGGGGGTCACCCCCTAATCCACTTCCAAATTTCTAAATAACCCACCTTTTTTCCGTACATTAAAATGCCGGTGCGGTAGATTTTTCCGGCTATCCAGGTGGAGCCAATAAAGCCCAAAATGAGGAGTGCCATCGAAGTCCACAATTGCCAGAGCGGAACGCCAAATGGGATGCGCATCATCATAATAATAGGAGAGGTGAAAGGAATCATGGAAAGCCAAACGGACAAAGCACCATCAGGCTGGTTAATGATTACGCCCGACATGGCAATTGAAAATATCAGCGGAATAGAAACAGGCATCATGAATTGTTGGGTGTCGGCATCCTGGTCAACAGCACCACCAATGGCAGCAAAAAGCGAAGCATATAAAAGGTATCCGCCAAGAAAATAAAACAGGAAGCCGAAAATCATGACCGTAAAATTGGTACCGTCAAGTACTTCGGTAATTAGCATGAATTTGTCCATACCAGCTTCACCACTTTGTTGCATCAACTGATTTTGTTGGTTTAGTAAATCAAGGCCACCATCTCCCATAAATCCAAATTGGAATATCAGCAAGAAGATGCCGGTGAGTACAATCCACAATAAAAATTGGGTGAGTCCCACCAGGGCAATGCCAATGATTTTTCCCATCATCAACTGAAATGGTTTTACGGACGAAATAATGACTTCGACGATGCGTGATGATTTTTCTTCCATCACACCTTTTAATACCTGCACGCCGAACATGAAAATAAAAAAGTAGATCATGATGCCGGCAAAAATGGCCAGCCCCACTTCGACCTCCGTATTGCTTTTGGTTTCAATGCCTTCTTCGTCCACGCGGATGGTCGCCAGATTGATTTTGGCTTTTGCGGCTTTAATCAGTTCAGGATCGATGCCCGAGGCCAGTAGTTTTCTGTTTTCTACTTCCTGCCGCATGACCGATTTTATGTAAGCAGTAACGCTTAATCCGGGTTGTTTGGTCGAGAACAACTGGGCATTTACCGGGACGTTCAGTTCGGGCAGGGGGATGTAAAGCAGCATATCTCCGCGCTCGTAAAGTGCCCCGTCTTTTTCCAATTCCAGTCCTTCATAAACATGATAAAAGCTGATGTTGTCTTGTTCTTTGAACTTTTCGAGAAACCAGCCCGTTTCGTCCAGAACAGCAACCCTTTTCTCGGTAGACTCGCTCCAGTCGGCAATATAAGTGGGAAGAATAATCATGGCTGCCATCAGGATTGGTCCCAAAATAGTCATGATGATAAAGGACTTTTTCTTGACCCTTGTCAGGTATTCGCGCTGAAGAATGAGAATAATTTTGTTCATGATCTTCCCTCCTTGCTGTTAACCTGTTGGATAAAAATATCGTTCATTGATGGCAACATTTCTTTAAATGAAACCACCTCCGAAGTTGGCAGTATTTGTTTCAGTAAATCGTTGGGTTTGTTCCCGTTTAAAATCCGGATTTGTGAAATTTGTGTTCCCCTTTCTTCTTTGGTGTCAACAATTTCAAAATGACCGGCAGGCAACGAAAGTTCAGATTGTTTGTGGTATACAACTTCAAAAATATTGGCTTTGAAACGGTTTTTAATTTCATTTATTTCTCCGGAAAGGATGGTTTTGCTGTTGTCGATCAGTGCAATGTGATCGCAAAGTTCTTCGACAGAAGCCATGTTGTGGGTCGAGAAAATAATGGTGGCGCCATCATCTCTTAACTGAAGAATTTCATCTTTCAACAGGTTGACATTGATAGGGTCGAAACCGCTGAAAGGTTCATCAAAAATCAACAGTTTAGGTTGGTGAAGAACGGTGGCAATAAATTGTATTTTTTGCTGCATTCCTTTCGAAAGTTCCTCTACTTTCTTGTTCCACCAGGAGTCGATTTCAAATTTCTCGAACCAATATTTAAGCCTCTTTATAGCGTCCTGTTTGCTGAGCCCTTTCAATTGTGCCAGGTAAATGGCCTGTTCGCCCACCTTCATTTTTTTATAGAGTCCGCGTTCTTCTGGAAGATAACCAATGTTGCGGATGTCGGATTGTTTAATGGCCTTCCCGTTCAGTAAAATCTGTCCTTCATCCATTACCGAAATCATATTGATGATTCGGATGAGGGTTGTTTTCCCGGCACCGTTTGGGCCGAGCAGCCCGAAGATACTTTGCTTGCCCACCTCAATAGAAACCTTGTCGAGGGCTTTGAATTTGCCGTAAGATTTTGAGACGTTTATGGTTTGGAGGGCTGGCATGGGTTGGAGGTTGAGGTTTAACCCCTCTGTCCTTTGGACATCTCCCCCAAGGGGAGAAAAGGGGTTGCTTCAAAATTAGAGTTATTGTTTTTTGTTACGGCTTAAAAATATGACCACGAAATTAACTTTAAACTTTAGACTTTAAACTGTGAACTTGAGCCTTTAAACTTTTTTAAGAGAAAAAATCCCGCATCCTGTCAAAATAGCTTTTGTCTTTTGAAGTTGGGTTAGGCTTGAAGTTGGGTGAATATTTTAGTTTTTCCAAAATCTTTTTTTCTTCGGCACTCAGGTTGCGGGGAGTCCAGATATTCACGTTTACAAGAATGTCGCCTTTGCCATAACCATTTACATCGGGCAGGCCTTTGCCTTTTAGCCGCAACACTTTTCCGCCCTGCGTACCGGGAGTAATTTTAATTTTTGCTTTGCCATCGATGGTCGGAACTTCGGTTGTGCTTCCCAAGGCCGCATCCGAAAAATTAATGTATAAATCGTATAGTAAATCGTTGCCATCACGCTGCAAATCGGGATGGCTTTCTTCTTCGATAATGACTAATAAATCTCCCGGAATACCACCCCTGGCAGCAGCATTTCCTTTGCCACTGATGGCCAACTGCATGCCTTCGGCAACACCGGCAGGTATTTTGAAAGTAACTACTTCCTCACCTTTTACAATGCCATTGCCATGACATCTGTTGCATTTATTGGTGATAATTTCTCCCTCTCCACCACATTGCGGACAGGTTGAAGCGGTTTGCATTTGTCCTAAAAAAGTATTGGTAACACGCGAAACTTGTCCGCGTCCATGGCAAGTGGGGCAGGTTGATTTCGAGCTGCCTTTTTCGGCACCGGTCCCATTACACGAATTACAACCAACATATTTATTCAGCTTGATTTTCTTCTCTACACCATGGGCAACTTCTTTTAATGATAATTTGACTTTGACGCGCAGGTTAGAACCTTTGTTGACTCTTCTCCTTCCTCCGGATTGTCCGCCAAAACCACTGCTAAAACCACCGCCAAATCCGCCACTAAAAATGTCACCAAAATGACTAAAAATGTCATCCATTGACATGCCACCCTGACCACCAAAACCACCAGCACCACTCATGCCCTGATGACCAAATTGGTCATAACGGCTTTTTTTCTCCGGGTTGTTCAATACCTCGTAAGCTTCGGCGGCTTCTTTGAATTTATCTTCTGCCGCTTTGTTGTCGGGGTTTTTATCGGGATGGTATTTCAAAGCCATCTTCCGGTAAGCTTTTTTTAATTCAGCAGCCGATGCATCTTTCGAAACACCCAATATGTCGTAATAATCTCTTTTTGCCATTCTTTATATTATTGTGTTTTCTTGAATTAATTAGTGATCGTCTTAAAAC
>QMPA01000214.1 GCA_003650365.1 Bacteroidota bacterium
TAAATATTCTGCCACTATTCCGATAGCTATCGGAACAAAGACACAAAGAAAACACTGAGAAATGATTATCAAGACATAAGTTATTCTGTATCAGCATTTGTTATATCGAACTCAGGTTAATAGTCTCATATCTTCGACTGCTGCAAGCGTCCATTCCGACTGCTGCAAGCGTCCACGCTTGCAGTTTGTAAAATTCCAAATGTTTCAATGTTTATTTCAAGCGAAGGCGCTTGAAACAGGGTGTGTTTCAATGTATTATTTCAAGCGAAGGCGCTTGAAACAGGGACTCTCAGGTCTATCAGTCTTAGGTCCCAAAGTCTCAGGTCTGATAGTCTATTACCCACAATAAAAATACCTGTTCACCAACTCCATTACCTTTTCTTCGTCATCTTGAATTTTGGAGATGAGGCCTTTGTCTTTGTGTGCTTTCAACAAATCAATAAGACAATTTAAAACCGACTCGGGAAAGATATTGTATTGGGTATAAAAACTCATCTGGTCTTCCAGTTCTTTGGCTGACTCAACACAAGATGCTGGTAAATGATCCAACTCTGAAAGACGCTTTTTGTTTTCCTCATCAAAAATATTGATGTCAACATAAGTCTTTTCAGCCAGTTTCAAAGCGTCTTTCATTTCCAGTCCGACACGTGCCGCAACGGTTAAACCGGCCAGCAATAAATAAATATCAGCCGAACCGTCAGGGCTGCGGAATTCAACGGTTTGCTTGTCTGAAAAATCAATTACATCGCCACTTTCTTGTGGATTTACTTTGTGAATCATATTCGAAGGTGCTGACCATCCCAAAGGAACCCTTACCAAAACAGAACGGTTGCGGTCGCCCCAGCAAATATTGGTGGGTGCTTCCTGGTGGGGAACCAAACGAAAATAGGAAGTCGGGTTCAGATTGCTAAAAGCGGTTAAAGAAGGTGCTAATTTCATATAACCGGCAATGGCTGATTTGGCTACTTTGCTCAGTTTTCCATCTTCAATCATTTGATTGACACCGTCCTTCATTACCCTTGTGTGAATGTGTAATCCACTGCCCGCTTTGCCAACCGTGATTTTTGGGGCGAAAGTTACGGTTACGCCATACTGAGCAGCAAGCGTTCGCACTATCCACTTGGCTTTGAGTAATTGATCGGCGGCATCTTCTACATTGGTGGGTAAAAATTCGATTTCGTTTTGTTCATAAACGTAACCGTCTTTGGTAAAATTCCCGACTTCAGAATGGCCATATTTAATAATTCCTCCTGCTTCGGCAATCAGTTTCATGGCTTCAGTTCGGAAGTTGTTCCACTTGGAAAAAGGTGAAGATTCGTGATAACCTTTTTGGTCATCGGCTTTAAACAAACCATCGTCTTCGCTGATGATGTAATATTCCAACTCGCCCATGGTTTGGAATTCGTAACCGGTCTTCTCTTTAAAAACATCGTGGGCTTTTTTCAAGATATTTTCTGGCGCTCCTGCCAGTGCATTTCCATCCCTGTCGTAAAATGAGCATAAAATATCCAGCGTAGGAATCTCGGCAAAAGGATTTACAAAAGCCGTTTTGTAACGAGGGATAACGTAAAGGTCACTGGAGCCGGCTTCAACAAAAGGAAATAGGCTTGAGCCGTCAACGCGCTCACCGGCAGTAAGAATTGTATCAAGATGCTCACGGCTGGTAATAATAAAGTTCAATGTTTTCAGTCTGCCATCCCAACCAGCATACCTGAAATTTATCATTTCAATATCGTTGTCCTCAATAAAGCGGATAAGATCATTTTTGGTTAACTCTTCCGCCTGTTTGTTCAGGTATTGTATGACCGGATTTGGGTTCATTGAAATATTGTTGTTCATCGGTTTAATTCTTTCAAATTTGTGTTTAACTATAATGTATAATTACGAAGTCACATTTTGGTCTTTAAGCAGGGCTATTATTATGACGTAGATTTTAGAATTTACCCCTATTGCATTAAAGGTTTTCTTTAAAATAATTCGCAATCTTTGTATTCAAATGCAGCCGGTCTTTTCCTCTAACACCATGTCCGTGGCCGGGATAAACCATATAATCCATTTGTTTGCCGTTCTGAATGGCTTTCTGTAAAAATAGCAAACTGTGTTGCCAGACAACAGTGGGGTCGTTGGTTCCGTGAATCAATAGTAACTTTCCCTGCAATTGGTCAACATAATTCAGAAGGTTTGATTTTTCGTAACCTTCGGGATTGCTTTCGGGTGTGTCCATATAACGTTCGCCATACATGATTTCGTAATATTTCCAGTCGATAACCGGGCCGCCAGCAACACCTACTTTGAATGTTTCAGGCTGTTTCACCATCAGCGATGTGGTCATAAATCCACCGTAACTCCAGCCGTCAACACCAATGCGGGTGCTGTCGATATAAGGCAGGGTTTTCAGGTAATCAACGCCCACCATCTGGTCTTCTACTTCAATGCTTCCGCAATTGCGAAAAATAGCTTGTTCGAAATCTCTTCCACGATTGGCCGAACCCCGATTGTCGAGGGTGAAAACAAAGTATCCCTGCGATGCCAGATAATTCAAAAACAGCCCAGCTCCCCCTAACCATGAATCAGTAATCAATTGTGCATGTGGCCCTCCGTAAACATAAACAATGACAGGGTATTTTTTACTTTTGTCAAAGTCAATCGGATAAATTAAGCGGCTGTAAAGTTTTGTGCCATCATCTGCTTTGATATCAAACATCAGCATTTCACCCATTTTGTAATCTTTCAGGGGTAGCTTGTTTTCTTTAATAATCCGGATGGTTTTTCCTTTGTTGTTCAACAAACTATACTGTCGGCTGGTTTCGGTATTGCTAAAAATATCGATAATAAATTTGCCACTTTTACTGATTCGGGCAGTATGCGTTCCGTGCTCTGGTGAAATACGGACAAGCTTGCTATCTTTCAAATTCAGCGAATAAATATTTTGTTGCAACGGACTTTCTTTGGTTGACTTGAAATAGATTTTCTCCTTCTCAAAAAAGCCAAGAAATTCAGTAACCACCCAATCACCATCCGTAAGTTGTTTGATTAAATCGCCATTGGTATTGTACAAATATAAATGATTGAAACCATCGCGTTCGCTGATCCAGATAAACTCATCGGGTTTTTCAGGATTGAAGTACAAAGGGTTCTCTGGTTCAACGTATTTGGGATCTTTCTCTTCGAAAAGGGTTTTTACAAAATCACCATTAACCGCATTGTATTGATTGAGTTGCATATAGTTTTGATCGCGATTGAGCAGAGCGATGTAAATAAAATTTCCTTCTGGCCCCCACGTAACAGCAGTCAGGTATTGGTCTTTTGGACCATCAGTTTTCAGGAAAATAGTTTTATCATTTTCCACATCATAAACACCCAGTGAAACCTGTTCGCTCGTCATGCCTGCCATGGGATATTTTGTGCTTTCAACTTCAGCAATGCGTTTGTTGATATTTATCAAAGGGTAATCGGCTACGGATGTTTCGTCCTTGCGGTAAAAAGCAAGTTTGTTGCCGAAAGGTGACCAAAAAGTACCCTTACTAATCCCAAATTCGGAACGGCTAACAGTCTGCCCATTAACAATTCCCCCCCGATAGCTATCGGGGTCATCATTTGTAATTTGTGTTGATTTTCCATCAACAGCAACAAAAAGATTGTTCTTCAATGTATAAGCAATGGCATCGCTTTTTTCGTTAAAATCAATATTTTCCGCCGTATCTGGAACACTATTTATAAGCTGGATTTCATTGGTGCTTAGATTATAATAGTAGTACTTATTGGCCATGATAAATCCAAATTCCTCTTTACTGATAAAATGCAATGATGGCAATCGTTTAACCGAATCCATTTCATTTCGGATGAAGTCGGCATTCAGCATATCAAGATCAAGCAGCAGCGTTTCTGTTCCTTTTTTTGCCGTCACTTTATAGATGGCATTTTCTTTGGCATAGGCATAATCATCACTGTCACCAATCCATTTCAATTGTGCAACACGGACAGGAAAAAGAGCCCTGTTCATCCAGCTTGCATCTTTGAGGGTTAATGTTTTTTCCTGGGAAAGGGATGTAAATCCTTGAAAAACAATTCCAAGAATAAAAATAAATGGGATTAACTTTTTCATATTAAATAATTTGTATTGATATTTTGGAAGGCAAAAATAATCTATAAAAACTGTATTGGGAAAGTAGAGTAGAAGTAATTAATTGTTGAATTGCTTGACTACATCTGCAAACTCAAAAATCAGATTTGGATCTTCTTCAAAACGATTACCGACAACAACAACGTCGGCTCCGGCTTCCATTACACTTTGTAATTTTTCGCTTGTCCGAATACCTCCACCAATAATTAATGGTGTATCGATTGAGCCTTTCACAAAACGAATCATTTCTTCGGTAACAGTTTTTTCTGCACCACTTCCGGCATCCATAAAAATAAGTTTCATTCCCAGCATTTCGCCAGCCATCGCAGTACAGGCTGCAATGTCATTTTTGTCGTTGGGAATAGGAAACGAATTACTCATATAGGAAACCGAGGTAGGTTTTCCGCTGTCGATTAGCATGTATCCGGTGGGGATGGTTTTGAGTCCACTCAATTTAATGTAGGGTGCTGCCAAAACGTGCATGCCAATGAGCATGTCGGGATTGCGGCCCGAAATAAGTGAAAGAAATAGCATGGCATCGGCATTACTGGCAATTTGGTAGCTGTTGCCAGGAAACAAAACAACAGGGATGTTGCTGTTTTCTTTTAGTGTTCTTACCGACTGATAAAGCATATCGTTGGTCATGAGGCTGCCCCCCACAAAAAAGAAATCGACACCTGCTTTTTGGGCGTTTTTTGCTGTAGTTATCAACTGTTCGTCTGATAGCTTATCTGGGTCGATCAGTACCGCCAGTTGTTTTTTCTGTTGTTGAAAAAGCTTGATTATATCCATGGAAAAATTTTATCAGGCAAAGGTAGAAAAAAGGAGCTATGTGGTACTCCTCCAGATATGTAATCAAACGAAGAATCCTATTGTCAATTATTTTATTCAAAGTGTAATAAATGCAACAGATGAATGAGCAACAATAAAATCCAATAGCTTTTTTTGTCAAACTTAAAGCATAAAAAATATATTGGGATTTCTTCTTTTGCAAAACAGCTAATTATTCTTCTGGTACATCAAAACAAAAATCAGCTCAATTCCATCTCTTTGTCTGCAACATGGTAGAAATATACTACTTTTGGTTTGAAATTAAAAACCATGAAAAAAGCTCTTTTTATTGTTTGTATAATGCTCCTTTCCACAATAGGAGTTCAGTCACAAAGTTATATGCGTTCGTACGACCACCACGACTTTCAAATTGGTTATGGCATGTTTACTCCAGACCAGTTTATGAATGTAAATTCGACTATGCTGGATGAGCAATTCCCTGAAAAACGCTACGTGCGTGACAATTACAGTGGAACGGGAGCATTGTTTTTAACTTACAGGCATGTTGGGAAAAACGAAAACTGGATGTGGGGGGTAACTGCTGGAGCCAGTGCCAATACAAGTAAAATTTATAATGTTGGGCAATACGGGGGAGAGCTTAAACGCACATTTATTACAGCTGCTTTTGAAGGTGAATACCGTTACCGCAACCAGGGAGTTGTTCAACTTTATTCGGGATTGGGATTGGGCTATACTTATGGCACAGAAACTCTGACCACACCGGAGCAAATAACAAGTACCGGTAACATTAGTACCATTGGCTATCAAATAAATGTAATTGGGGTAAGACTGGGAACCAAGTATGCCGGTTTTGCTGAGTTTGGTTTTGGTTACAAAGGTATTATCAATATCGGTTTTTCGGTACAGTGGTTTTAGGCACAAGAAAAAAGAATTGAGAAACAAAACTAAAGAGACAAGACGTAACTATCGTTGAAGTTTATCTGTCCTTTCATTTTTACGAACAAATTTTATTCGATTACAATGGCACAGCACAACCAATTGGGTAAAGAAGGTGAGTTGCTTGCCCGGCAAATGCTAGAGGGAAAAGGCTATAAAATTCTTGAAACCAATTGGCGGCACGACAAAGACGAGATTGATATTATTGCCATGGATGGCGATGAACTGGTAATTGTAGAAGTAAAAACACGAAGCAGTGATTATTTCGGCAACCCTGAAGATGCCGTTAATTTTCGGAAAGAAGCATTTTTAATCCGTTCCACCGAGGCTTATCTTGAAGAAAAAAACCTGGATTGTGATTCTCGTTTCGATATTGTTTCCATTATTCTGAAAGATGGGAAGCCTGATTTTTATCATATCAAAGATGCATTTTATCCTGAATAAGTATTGTATTATGAGGCAATTGCAATTCAAGAAAAAGTGGATAGGCCGCATTACTTTGGCTTTACTCATCATTTTACTGATGATAAAACTCTGGCTCGGCACTTGCAATTTATTGCTCTGTGGGGCTTTTGTAGGCCTACTGGTGGCTTATGTTATTCTTTCCGATTACGGTCGCGATTGAAAAATCAGTAACGGAATATGGGTTTGGAAAAGGAATTTCTTGGTAATACTTGGTTTAAAAATTCTTTCGAAGAAACCCCTTTTGCGTGTATTCAGCGCCAA
>QMPA01000215.1 GCA_003650365.1 Bacteroidota bacterium
TCTTGTCCCCAGAAATTTGTCCAGGTCCAAATGTTGTCGGCCCTGAACGAAAGTGCCAATCCTTTTAATACGGGACTCACTAGGTGTTTTGGAAAATCGTAACGAATTGAAATATTTCTTAACCTCAGAAAACTTCCGTCTTCCAAATACCGTGATGAATTCTCCCTGGAAAGTTCGGCATTTTGCCAACTGGGGTGAGTTGCCTGGTCGCCGGGACGCTCCCAAATGCTCCAGTCATCTTTCAATACCATGTAATTATAATAGGGTTCGTGTCCATCGTGGTCCATAAACCTGCGTGTAAAATTATAAACATCGTTGCCGTACTGATAAGCAAAACTCATGTAAAGTGAAAGGTTTTTGTAGGTAAAATAAGTATTAAACCCACCCACAAATTTAGGCAGTGCATTTCCGACTTCCTGGGGTGTAGCTTCGGCATAATTGGAAGTGGGTTCGCGACTGGTAACATTACCGTTTTCGTCTTTGTTCACCTTTTCCCAAACAGGGGCACCGGTCTGCTCATCAACACCCAACCATTTTGGCAACATAAATGTGTAGATGCTTACATCGTTGCGGTAAATCTGCGACACACCTGAAACGGTAGTAAAAAACGGGACGTCAATTCCTGAAAGTTTATTTTCGTTGGCTGCAAAAATAATATCCATCCCCCACTCAAAAGAAGGTGTTTTAACATTAATTGTTGAGAGTGCGATTTCTATTCCTTTGTTTGTGAGTGTCCCGTTGTTTTCCCAGCGGTATTCAAAACCCTGCGAAAGCGGTTGGGCAGCCAATACAATTAAATCAGTAGTTACATTGTTGTACACATCGAGTGTTAGGTTAATCCGGTTGATAAAACCAACATCGATTCCAAAGTTAAGTTCATTGGTTTTTTCCCAGGTAAGACTTGAATTTTGGAGCTGGAAAGGAGTTGCGCCCGGTTCGCCATTGTATTGCGTATTTAGCGAAAACAATCCCATATACCTTGATGCACCAATGTCAGGGTCTCCTGTTATTCCATAACTGGCCCTTACTTTAAGGTTGCTCATCACTTCAGAATCTTTCAGGAAATTTTCGTTTATTGCGAGCCAGGATGCTGCAATAGTTGGAAAATATGCCACTCGGTTTTCGGGTGGAAAATTAGAAGACTCGTCAACACGAAAAGAGCCGGTAAGGAAATACCGCTTGTCGTAATTGTAATTGACCTGCGAGATGACAGATTGGAAATAGGAATTTGTATAAGAGCCATCAATTTTTACTTCGTTGGCTGCAACTGCAGGAACATCGAATCCTTCGGGCAGTCCTTTGCCTTCAACGGCAAGATACTCGAAATGCCCTCCCTGAAATTCAAGACCTGCCAAACCGCTGATTGAATGTTTGTCTAAATCAAAATTAAATCTGAGCAGGTTAGTGCTGATTCCGTCATAGGAAAGGCTTTGCATTTCGCTTACAATACCTTTATCGTGGTATGGGCCGGCAGCTATTGGTGAAACAAAATTGTGCGATTTTTCGGTATAGGCACTTACCCTATTACTGGTTGTGAAGCTTAACCAATGGGTTATCATAATATCGAGTGCAAGGTCGTAATTTACATTGAAGCCTTTGCTGGTATGGTCCGAATAATCGATGGTGTGGAAAGGGTTAATGTTGTCACGCGACCACCAGTCGGGTGTTTTGCTGTCAATATAACGCGCATCACCGTTCTCGTCATAAGCATTGTCCCAGGGCAGGTTAAGGTACGAATAATACATGTCCATATAATCGTAATACTGCCCTTTATTGGCACTGATGTTGATGTTGTTCCTCATCGAAACCCTGTTGTTGAATTTGTAGGTTGTATTGGCCCTCAGGTTGATATTCTCGAAAGATGTTTTCCTGAAAGTGCCGTCTTCGTTAAAGTAAGCACCACTGATGTAATAGGAAAATTTGTCTTTGGTGCCGCTGGCAGATAAATAATACTTTTGGACAAGTCCAGGCTGAAAAGCTTCGTTCTCCCAATCAAAATTCCGGGTTTCCAATTCACGGGGATACATATCGTAGAACTTGATTTTATCAATCTCATGTGTTTCGGGGTCGCGGTATAATTCCTGGCTTAAGGTGTAGAATTGCTGACCATTCATCATTGTTAAATTTGCCTGGTCGGCAACTTTATAGCCCACACTTGAATTGAATTCGAACTGGGTTTTGCCCATAGCGGCTTTTTTAGTGGTTACAATAATTACCCCTTTACTGGCCCTTGCACCGTACATCCCTGTTGCGCCGGCATCTTTTAAAACGGTAATGTTTTCCACATCATTGGGGTCGAATTCGCCACCGATAATTCCATCAACAACATACAAAGGCTCATTGTTTCCGGGTTTGATGGTTGAGATGCCCCGAATCCTGATTTGTGCAGTAGCACCGGGTTCTCCTGATGTATTCACAACTTGTACCCCGGCGACTTTTCCCTGCAACATAGAGCCCACATCATTGGTGGTTACATCCATTAATTCGTCTGCTTCGACAACAGAAACTGCACTGGCAATTTCGTTGCGGGCTTTGTTGCTGTAGCCCAGCACCACAACTTCGTCAAGATTTACAATGTCGGGAGCCAGATAAATGTTGATTTCCGATTTGTTCTTTATCTCCACTTTTTGTGTGAGGAAGCCCACAAACTGAAAAATCAATATGTCATTTGTGGTGGCATCAATTTCATAGAAACCATCCGTATTTGTGGTGGTACCTCTGGTTGTTCCTTTAATGGAGATACTTACACCGGGAAGCGTGATGCCGTTTTTATCAAAAACTACTCCTTTTATTTGGGAATAGCCCATGAAACTTATGGAAAAGAAAACAATGGAGAATAAAATTTTTTTCATTGTATTGTGGTTTTCATGTGCAACAAAATGAGAAAGCAAATATAAATAAATTTTAATATCTTTCAAATAAATTTAAAATATCTTAAACGAAAGCTAATGAAACTAATTATTACTTCGAAAGTATTAATTCATCAAACACTTCCCCGGTTTCAGCATCAATGGCTTTAAAAGTTAACTCTGTTCCATTTACCTCAGTAGTTGTATAATGTAATCTCGCAAAGCTATTGTCGACAAACCAGCCTTCATGTGGTGAATACAAAGGAGCGCCATAACATCCGGAGATTATTTCGCAACGACCCTGACCTGCATTGCTGCCATATTCTGCAACACCAGCTGAATCACTGATACTTAGATTAATGGGTACAGTTCTTAAATAGGTGTGTTCATGTCCATTGTAGATAATATCAACACCGTAATCATCAAAAAGTTTCCACCAGGTTGAACGCAATGTATCCATTTCCCCGGCATGCCCCTCTGAAGTAAAAAAGGGACTGTGGAAGAATAAAAATTTCCATGTTTTGTCCTGATTAGCTTCAAGCACTTCTTCAAGAAAAGCAGTTTGCTCGGGCCAGGTTTCATCATAGTAATCATCCAGTCCGATAAATATCGAATTCCCAAACTCAAAGGAGTAATACAGACCATTGCCCGGGTTTACCAGATTATTCGGAAATCTTGTGCCGGCATCGTGATTTCCCCGAATATGAAAGCTCAGGTTTTTTGAAATAAAATCTACACCATGATAATACCAAGCTTCCCAATCCTTATTTGATCCCCCGCTATTGACAATATCACCAAGATAAAGTGAAAAATCAGTTACTTCAATGGCTTTTGAGACAATATTCCAGTCGTTTACAACTGTCCTGCTATCACCACCAGCTGTAAATTTGAAGTGATTATTTGCCGGATCAACAGCCGTTTTAAAGGTATTAACTTCTGTCCATTCATCCGTTCCCGAATCATAAAGACTATAATAAATTGTTGACGATGGAGTTAAGGCATCGAACGTAAACTCATGTTTATTAAAATAGCCAACCAGATCATTATCAACCAATGGGTCAAACACTCCATTTTCCATACTTTCCGTATATCCCCACTTTATCTTATCAGCTTCTGTATTGTTTCTCCATGATATTGTAACACCATTTAAAGGATCTATTTTGCTACCCCATCTTACATGATCGATAACAGAAACCCGTATGGGTTCCTTGTATTCTTTTGAAGCAGAATAAGTGCTGTCTCCTACCGTTGAGTCGTTATATGCAACCAAAGTAATCCAATATCTTGAACTCCTGTCATAAACTTGCGTTGGGTTAAATTCATCAGAGCTGTTTCCATTGCCAAAATCCCATTCTACCCGGGTCGCATTTTCAAGCACAGATTCGAAGTTAACGTTTAGACCATCTAAGCTATAATTGAAATCGACACTTGGTTTTTCAAGAACAATATTTGCAGGAGGATCAGGAGGGGGATTGGTTTTTTCTTCTTCTTTTTTACATGAAAAGCTGATTAAAATTAAGACTACTAAAAACAAACATTTGTAATTCATAATTAATAATTTAAAAAGTTCAGGTTCAGGTTTTTGTTATTTGGTTATTGTCCAGCTGTCAATAACAGTTCCTTCAGGTGTTATAAACTCATGGGTTAATGAGTTTCCTGTAACTGTAATCCGGGATGCTCCATGCCCGGCATATCTTATTTTGCTTCCCGGGTGAAACGGTTCACTGCAATGATATATGCTTGCCCCTCCGCCGGCAGTTGTAATTCCATATACTCCTCCATTGTTTACACCTTTATGTTTATAGCCTTCAGGCAATTCTACCCTTTCGTAGCCATGGTCATTACCTGAAAATATGATGTCAATCCCCATGGCTTTCCAACGCCAATCCCTGAGATGATCACTGTCGTTAGTATGCCAATGTTTATTTGACCCATAAGGAGGCCAATGAGATATGACAATTTTAAACAAAGCGTCGGAAGCACATGCTTGTTCTTTTAACCATTCTGCTTGTTCCGAGTCTTTTTTTGCTCCATCGGGTTCTGCTAATGCCCAGTTCCAGGTATTCAATACAAAAAAATGAATGTCTCCCCATCTGAACTGATAATACCTTCCATGACCTGTATTGTAGCCACCGGGCAAGTCTTGATTGGCAATTGAGAAGAAATCCATATAATTTTCCAGACTAAAGGATGATGCTTCCCAACCATTTCCATCATGATCTCCGATCGCGGGAAAAAATCTCCAGGTATCCGATCCGTCTCCGTGAATTCCGTGATAGTCATAAATATATTCATGAAAATATCGTCCTATGCCACGATCAAAACCGTCAAATTCGGTCCCATCAGTAGAGTAGTCATTATCTCCTGCAGTCACTATAAAAGCCGGATCCCAGCTTTTAATCAGGTTCGCAACACTTTCTTCTACCGAACCTTCATCCCCGAGGTCGCCTTCTATTGCAAAAACAAGCGTTTCGTTTGAAGTAGCGTATTTGGCCGGATATTCATGGCAAACCGACAGATCGTCAGGGTCGTCGCCGTTTGTAACATAACCCACAGGTTGTGCGCACGTATCAATTGTTGAAAGCTGATTTCCGAGACCGTCACTATCGGCGTCCTCATAAAAAGTGAACTTCTCACAAGGTGCTGTGTCATCATCGTCATCATTGTTTGTGACAAAACCGGGAGGTTGTTCGCAAACAAACGTGGTGATATCGGGATTGCCAAGGCCATCGCTATCGGCATCTTCATAAAAATGAAATTCAACACAGCTATCATCGGCATCTGTGCTGTCTGCTACATAACCATCCGGTCGTTTACAAGCCAGAATACTCACATCGGGATTGCCCCGTCCGTCTCCATCAGTATCCTGATAAAACAGAACCTCTGCACAATTATCATCTTCATCAGTGTCGTTTGCTACATATCCGTCAGGTTGTTCACAAGCCATTTGCTTCATATCGGGATTCCCCCGGCCATCTTTGTCGTGATCCTGATACCAAGCCTTTTCAACACATGGTGGCTCTTTCTTTTTGCATTGGCTCACAAAAAAAACGGTAATTCCCAAAAGCACTAAAAAAACTGATAATTTTTTCATTTTCCTCTAATTTAATTCCTGGTTTAAAAAAAGTAAAGCCTTTTAACGTATTTTATTCAGGCCAATAATTAATTGCTCCACCATACAAAGTATCTTGTTTTGAATCGTATTCAATAATTAACCTTAAACGCAACCCAGGTGTCATTTCTCCCCAGCTGGAAAAAGTCATTTCGGTGCGGCTAAAGATTTCCAGCATTAACAATTTGTCTTCATTGTTCTTCAGCGTATCTGCAACAGCTTTCATGAAATAATTTTTCTTTGAATCATGGTCCAGTTCAATCTCAAAAGGAATGTTCTGATCAGAAGTCATTTGAAGATGAAGAGGGTATGTTGCAGGTATTGAATACATTGGTAAAGATGAAATACTTTGAGAAATTGATGAAATAAACATGGTGAACATATCCAACTCTTTCTGTGGGATAATCATCTCTTCAAAATCGCTGCTGTAACCAAGTTCGGTTTTTACAATTTGGAATTCATCAAGCAAACTCCCATTCATTCTAATAGCAGTCAAATTAAGTGTATCACCCATTATATTTACATCGATAAAATGATTCACAGATTCTGCTTTTGCCAAGACCCTTTCGTTTGTTGAAACTTCGTATAAACCGGCACCAGCACCA
>QMPA01000216.1 GCA_003650365.1 Bacteroidota bacterium
ATCATTTTTCAACCCGACGGGAATAAAAAACCCGGCGGGTTTGGGACAGCTTATTTATTTCTGAAAACAATTTGGTCATCTTTCACATCAACAACAATACTTTCATCTTTGTTCAGTTTCCCGGAGAGTATCATTTTTGAGAGCTCGTTTAGCACTTCTTTTTGTACCACCCGCTTTAGTGGACGGGCACCAAATTGGGGATCGTAACCAATATCAGCAAGCTTGTCAATAGCCTTTTCTGTAATACTGATTTGGATATCATTTCTGATGAGCCTTTTTTCGACTTCTGCAAAGAGCAAACGCACAATGTCATTAATCTCGTTTCGTGATAGCGGATTGAACATAATGGTCTCATCAATCCTGTTCAAAAACTCGGGACGAAGCGTTTGCCTGAGTAATTCCATTACCTGCTGTTGTGTTTGTGCCAGTACTTCCGTTTTATTGTCATCGGTTAGTTTGGCAAAGTTTTGCTGAATAATGTGCGATCCGATATTGGAAGTCATGATGATGATAGTGTTTTTAAAATCGACCAAACGACCTTTGTTGTCGGTCAAACGGCCATCATCCAGTACTTGCAACAAAATGTTAAACACATCGGGATGTGCTTTTTCAATTTCATCCAATAGTACTACCGAATAAGGTTTTCTACGGACGGCTTCTGTTAACTGACCACTTTCGTCGTAACCAACGTATCCCGGAGGCGCTCCCACCAAACGCGAAACCGAATGCCTTTCCTGGTATTCTGACATATCGAGACGGACAATATTGTCTTCGTTATTGAATAAGTATTCAGCAAGGGCTTTGGCCAATTCTGTTTTCCCGACACCGGTAGTGCCCAAAAAGATAAAAGAACCAATCGGCCTTTTTTCATCCTGAAGCCCTGCCCTGCTTCTGCGGATGGCATCGGCAATGGCAACAATGGCATCGTTTTGTCCAACCACCCTTTTGTGCAATTCGTCTTCCAGGTTTAGTAATTTTTCTCGATCACTTTGCAGCATTTTACTCACCGGAATACCTGTCCATTTTGAAACTGCATCCGCGATGTCTTCTGCTCCTACTTCTTCATTAATCATGGGGTCGTCGCCCTGTAGTTCACCCAATTCTGCTTTAAAAGCTTCCAGATCGGCCTGTGCTGACTGTGTTTTTCCATAGCGTAGTTCGGCTACTTTTCCATAGTCACCTTCGCGTTCGGCTTGTTCAGCTTCTAATTTGTAGTGTTCAATTTCGTTTTTCCGGTTTTGGATTTTATCTACCAAATCCTTTTCGGCCTGCCATTTCGATCTCAAACTGTTGCGCTCCTCATTCAGATTGGCCAGTTGTTCCTTGATCTTCTGAATTTTCGATTTATCCTTTTCGCGCTTTACGGCTTCTTTTTCAATCTCCAACTGCATGATACGCCTTTCAACCATCTCCAATTCTTCGGGTGCCGAATTGATTTCCAGCTTTAATTTCGAAGCAGCTTCATCTATCAGGTCGATGGCTTTATCCGGTAAAAATCGATCGGTAATATAACGTGTCGATAATTCTACCGAAGCGATAATTGCAGCATCTGTAATCCTTACTTTGTGGTGGCTTTCGTAACGCTCTTTCAGTCCGCGAAGAATGGCAACCGATGATTCAAAATCGGGTTCGTTTACCATTACTATTTGAAACCTGCGCTCGAGGGCTTTGTCTTTTTCGAAAAACTTTTGGTATTCTTTCAGGGTTGTTGCCCCGATGGCGCGTAATTCACCACGGGCAAGGGCAGGCTTTAAAATATTGGCTGCATCCATTGCTCCTTCTGACTTTCCAGCACCAACTAGGGTGTGGATTTCATCGATAAACAACACGATTTCACCATCAGACTCAATCACTTCTTTTACTACAGATTTCAGTCGCTCTTCAAATTCGCCTTTATATTTTGCACCAGCAATGAGTGCACCCATATCCAGTGAAAAAATCAATTTCGATTTTAAATTGTCCGGGACATCACCATTAATAATACGGTGGGCAAGACCTTCGGCGATGGCTGTTTTACCAACTCCCGGCTCACCAATCAGAATGGGGTTGTTCTTAGTTCTACGGCTTAATATCTGAAGTATCCTCCGAATTTCGTCATCCCTTCCAATTACAGGGTCCAACTTTCCGGCTGCGGCCAGTTCGTTGAGGTTTTTCGCATAGCGGCTGAGTGCATTGTATTGCTCTTCGGCATTCTGGGTATTTGCAGACTCACCTTTTCTTAACTCATTAATGGCTGCATGCAATTCCTTTTTGTTCAAACCATTATCCTTCATGAGCTGCGATGCAGTACTTTTAACTTCAAGAATAGCCAACAGTAAATGTTCAATGGTAACAAACTCATCTTTGAATTCTTTGAGCAGTTTAAGTGCCTTTTGTAATACTTCATTGGCTTCCTTCGAGAGGAATTGCTCACCACCCTGTACTTTTGGTAATGACTGAATTATCCTGTCAACAGCCTGCTTAAAAACAGGGAAGTCAACATTCAATTTCTTGAGTAGAAATGGTGTCGCATTTTCATCCACTTCCAATATTCCTTTCAATAAATGAATACTTTCAATGGCTTGGTTCTCATTTACATTTGCAAGTTCCTGCGCTTTCTGCACAGCCTCTTGTGATTTTATTGTGAATTGATTAAAGTTCATATTGTTCTCCTTTCTTATTTTTCTTCAAGTCATCAAAAAGCTAACCATCCAAAGAATAAATCTACTTTCTGCCCATATGGCAGATGTAATTTATTTAACCTGTCATGTTGACCTGTAATTGAAATTGTTAGCGGAGAATAATTATTAGTTAGTCACGTTTTGTATTTAGTATTATTTTTGACAGATAGATTTTAGCAACGCAAAAGCAGACAATGACAAAGAAAACACTGGTAATCGGGGGCAGCATCAAACCCGAAAGGTATTCCAATAAAGCCATAAAAAAATTACGCAGATATGGCCATCCTGTTGTTTCTATAGGTTTAAAAAGTGGTGAAGTAGAAGATATAAACATTGAAACAGGATTCCCTGATTTTGAAGAAATTCATACAGTAACTCTTTATTTAGGACCAAAGAATCAGCCCCAGTATTACGACTATGTTTTTGGATTGCATCCAAAATGCATCATTTTTAATCCGGGAACCGAAAACCCTGAATTCGAGAAGTTGGCAAATGAAAACGGTATTGAAACAATTGAACATTGTACACTCATAATGTTAGGTGAAGGAAGCTTCTAAAAACCAAATAATCCTCAGCAAGAATACCAGAATTATTTTTACTTTTGCCGGGCGTTTCCAAAAATGGAAATTCAGAAAAAATAGGTGATGACCAAAGCATTTTCTTACATAATTGTATTTCTGTTCAGCAGTTTCGTTTTACAGTTTGTTGGTACATTACAAATACAGGCCCAACCCTCTTGTGAAATTACCATAAACAAATCATTACCCGTTTGCCCGAACTCCTGGTTTGACCTAAGTGTCCCCGGAGGTGAGGGTTACGTTTTCTTGTGGACTATTGATGGAGACTCCATTGGGGGCGATTCAATCGTAGTGTGGAAACTTACGGAATCTACAGAATTTATTGTTCGCGTTACGGATACTGTTCATTTTGAAGAATGTGAAAGCGATCCTTATCTGGTAAGTGTACACAATGCTATCAATGTTGAGTTTGATCAACTTCAACTAACCTGTACACAAACTTTTCTTGACCTTGAAAAACACCCCGGCGCGGAAGATAAAACACGAACAGCCGTTGTAAAGGCCACAGCAAGTGGAGATTTTCAGCCAGAAGAATACCATTATTATTGGGAAGTAAAACCTACACAGATTGCACCCGGAGACTCTTCGACTGCCCTTGGTTTAAAAGCCCACCTTATTTATAATATTCGGATTAAAGATAATTATGGTTGTATAATTGATACCGGTTTTAGAACTGAAGCCTATGACAATCCAATTGCTGAAATATTTGCAGACCCGGACACAGGATACATAAAAAAACCCTTTATACAGTTTACTTTTACCAATCTGTCAGTTGATTCGATTGACATTACTAACCATTTTTGGGAAGTTGAAATAGGAGATCCTTTCTATGCTGATTCAGTGATTGAAAGTGATTTATTTGATCCAATAATTACTTTCCCAACTTTAGGTTCCTGGCCAGCTTTTTTAACAGTTTACAATCCTGAAGGTTGTGATACGCTATACTCACACCAAATTGAAATTAAGCCCGTTGAATTGTTTATCCCCAATGTTTTCACTCCGGCACCAACTTCCGTAGGTTCTAATGATGAATTTGAAATTGCTATTTTGGAGGATGGAGACAGGAAAAATACGGATATGCTATTAAATGATTATTATCAAAGTTCAAAGCTAGTGATTTTTAACCGATGGGGAAAAACAGTATTTGAATCTGATAACTACCAGAACGACTGGGACGGCGCAGACCTGGCTTCCGGTGTTTATTATTATGTACTTAAATGCGAAGGCTATAATATGTCTAAGCCAGATATATTTAAAGGTGCTGTTACTATTGTAAGATAAAGCTTTACGTTTAATTATAAATTAAAATACCTATGAAAAAGATTAGCATATTATTAACGATTGTTCTGGGATTTACGTTGTTTTCCTGTGACAATCCAGGGGACGGTAAAATCTCAACAGATGTTGTAGACAATACAAAAACAGCCAGCGGAACCTACGATGCTTCTATTGGGCCGCGATTTGAATTTGATGAAACAGAACACAATTTTGGAAACATGATTCAGGGCGAAAAAGTAAGCTACGATTTTCAGTTCACCAACACAGGTGGTGCCGATTTAATAATCAATAAGGTAAGCACTAGTTGTGGATGCACAGCAAGTAATTATCCAAAAACAGCTATCAAACCTGGCGAGATAAGTAAAATTGAAGTTACTTTCGATAGCCGTCACAAGAAGGGTCATCAAAACAAAAGCATCGCCATTATTGCCAATACCGAACCCAATAGAACAGTTTTGCGCGTAAAAGCACGAGTATTGATGCCAGAAAAAAATTAATTCATAATTTATAAATAAAAAATCAAAATGGAAAACCTATTTATTTTATTACAGGAAAGTGCTGATGGCGAAAGTACTTGGATGTCACTGTTGCCATTGTTCCTTATTCTTATCGTTTTTTACTTCTTCTTTATCAGGCCACAAACCAAGAAAAATAAAGATCAGAAAAAATTCAGGGAAGAACTGAAAAAAGGGGATAAAGTTGTTACCATTGGTGGCTTGCATGGCAGAATAGCAGAATTGAAAGAGACCACCGTTGTTTTGGAAATTGGCAGTCAGATAAAAGCAACCGTAGAAAAAAGTGCTATTGTTATGGACACTGCAACAATTGGACAAACGAAATAGGCATTGGTTATTGGTCAATGATATAAATAGTTATTGGTCATTATCGTATGCTGTGGTTTCGGAAAACTGATGTAAATAAGTTTCAAAGCTGGTATTTAACGATTATTCCGGAGGATTAACTATTTTTATCCTCCGGTTTTTTATGGATAGTGAAAAAAAACAATACCATTCAAGGGAGCGAATCAATGACTCCGTTTCTACCTCAAAGTCAGGGAGAAATGACAATTGGATTTTTTTTACTGCCGTTTTCATATCTATTTTGTTCTGGGTGCTGATTAAACTTTCTGACCCTTATACAGTCCCTTATACATTACGCATAAACTACACCAATATTCCAAAGGAAAAACGGCTGATATATATATCGGATAGCTTAGTGAATGTAGATGTTACAGCACGTGGATTCGAGATTTTAGAGCTAAATCTTTTTGAGGACATGGATGTGTTGGACATTAACATGGACAATTTCAGCCTCATGAGGAAAGAGGGTGAGGAATATTATATTTACAGCGAGGAACTCAGGGAGAAACTGGCTGAAATAGTTGGAATACAAAAGATTAATGTTCATTTTTCCAAAAATACCCTTGCGTTTACATTGGCCGATTTAGAAGAGAAAGAAGTTTTCGTTACCAACCTCATTCATTTCGAATTTACCGAACAATATGGATTATACGAAAAGTCAATATTTACTCCCGAAAAAGTAAGGGTTTTTGGTCCTGCAAATATACTTGATACCTTGCAACAAGTTTATACAGTGAATAAGGAAATCACCAATATCAATAGTGATCAGGAAATTTATGTAAAATTACAGAATCCTGCACCAGGCCTACTTAATTTTGATCCTGAAGAAGTCAGCTTTAAATTAAGGGTAGAAAAATTTACTGCTTCAAGTATTGAAATTCCTATTGATATTTCTGGTCATAAACAAAGTATCAAACTTTTCCCAAAAACAGTTAAGGTGCATTTTAAGCTTGCACAAAAAGATTACAACAACATTCGTGCATCGCAGTTTGAAGTTGTTCCTGATTTACAAAACATCAATATTGAAAATGCTGTGAGGCTTCAGCTAAAACTTTCGAAAAAACCTGCGTTCGTCAGAAATACGACATTGGATCCTGCGTATGTTGAGTTTTTAATTATTAAGTGAGGGTTGATGGTTAATGTTGAG
>QMPA01000217.1 GCA_003650365.1 Bacteroidota bacterium
ACGTCCATGGGGTGTTAAATGTGATGTGGCCATGCCTTGTGCAACTCAGAATGAAGTGAACGAAGATGAAGCCAAAACATTAATAGCCAATGGTTGTTTCGTAATTAGTGAAGGTGCTAATATGCCTTCATCACCAGAAGCAATTGCTGTTTATCAAAATGCTAAAATGCTTTATGGTTTAGGAAAAGCTGCTAATGCCGGTGGTGTTGCTGTTTCAGGTTTGGAAATGAGCCAAAACTTGATGCGTTACAACTGGACTCGTGAAGAAGTAGATGCCAAATTGCACCAAATCATGAAAGATATTCACGCTACTTGTGTGAAGTGGGGCAAAGATGGTGATTATATCGACTATGTAAAAGGAGCCAATATTGGTGGTTTCGTAAAAGTTGCCGATGCAATGCTTGCTCAAGGTGTTGTTTAAGTAACAATAATTTATTTATTAAAAAAGGCTGTCCATTTGGGCAGCCTTTTTTTGTGTTTAACTTTATCCGTTGTTGTTGTCCTCACTGCTAAAACTCAATATTCCATGAATTGTTTTTAATCAAAAGGGAAACTATTGTTGGTGAGGACACCAACAATGGGGGAAATGGGGGAGGGTTGTGTAAATATGCCCACTAATAAATTGGGAAGTCTATCATCCCTTCGGGACTTTGAATTCTTCCCGGAGGGACAGAATGATAACCCCCGAAAGTTTTCGGGGTGCATTCATGCCAGGGCAAAAAAGTTTCCCATCAATAAATTGGGAAACTAATGCAGGATTATTTCTCGTAATACCCCAATGGTTGCAGCACCCTGTCAAAAACAAAATACTGCATCAAAACAAAATCTTCGTCATCGTTAATAAGCGCATAAAAACGATCATGGTCAATGGGAATGAGACCACCTTCACCGTCAACTAAGTCATCAGGAATAGCATTGCGTTTGAACATCCTGATTGTCTTTTCCCCTTTATTTAGGTCTTTAATAGAAATCTTATATAGAAAAGGAGAAGCAATAATTGAATCAATTCTTTCAGTTGTATAAAGATTGTTTAGTCGTGTTTCGTAACGTAGATCAGCAAAGGAAGTCAATAGGTTAAGTATTTTTAATGTGTCGAAATTGGTGATTTTTCTGTTATTCTGCAAAGCGGTAAGGGCATAATTTCCACTAACATTGTTTACTTCCACTTTGAAACTTCCTGTTGGTTCCTTACCAAAAGAAATGGATAAACTTTGGATGTCAATCAGTTTATTGTTAAAAACAATATGGCTTTTCCAGGCATCTTCCATGGGAGAAAATCGTGTTGAAATAAACCCACGTAGCGAAGGTAAATAAACCACATAAGGTCGTTCAGCATTTTCCATTAGCATATAAGTTCCTCGCATATCTTGTGTGGCATCGCCAACATAAAAGACTTTGGCAAGGCGTTCGTGCCCGAACAGTTTAATCTTGTCGAAAAGATTAATGCGGTAGCCCATTTCGTAAATCTCCACCTTAATGCCAATGGCCGCCATCCGACTTACTACGTTGTTGTGGCTTGAAAGAGAAACCGGTGCCTTAACTTTGATGCGGTGCATGGTTCCCAATAAAATTTCCAGCATTTTAGGATCTGCCAAAAACTTCCCGTTTAATTCCCATGCATTGTTTATTCGTTCCAGTAATACGGTGTGATCCTGTTTGTCGGCAATAAATATTTTGGTAACTGCCGAAGTGTCTGCAATTGCAAAACCCGACTCCTTTTCTTGCAATGTGGAGGAATTATTCTGCGTTAGCAAAACAACAGCCACTATGGCCAAAAAGAGCAGGATAAAAATGATGGGTCTGTTTTTTCTCATGTGTATTTCCTTTTTCGCAACCAAATTAAAATAAGGCCAATTAGCATTACAAGCACAACAGGAGTCAGTAAATTGAACACTTGCCAGAAAATCTTACTGTTGTTCACTTTGGTTTTATCAAGAAGCCTCAGTTTTAATTCCCGCGAGCGGATAGAAATTAATTCAGAACCGTCAGTCAGGTAATTCAGTGCATTGAGAATGAAATTCTTATTGCCAAAAGTTTCGCGGGTAAATTGGTCGTAACCCAATGGCAATGGGTAACCATTTGGAATATGGAATTGATTGCGGATAATATCGCCGTCGGAAATGATAATCATACTGGTTGGCTGACTGCGGTCTCGAAACCCAATTTCTTTGGCTTGTGAAAGACTGGGTGGTATACGATTTCGGAAATCTGATTGAAATACGCCTTCTAATAAAACGGCTATGGTTTGCGGTGGGTCATGATAAAACCTTTCGTTGGGTTCTTCCCTTGTAATGGCCAGGCTTACCATGGCCGGTATTGGCACGACTCTCGAATAAGGCGAAGTTTTCAGCAAAATGGTCTTCTTAACCGCTACACTTTTTATGGTATCGATACTGCTGACAAATTGTGTTTTTATGGTGTTGAGGTTTTTAACAATGGGGTGTTTCTCGAAGGGAGTGACCAATGGAAAATAATACCAGGGAAAAAAACTGATTTGGGGTTGGTTGCCAATCTGGCCCGTACGCAATGGAATTGACATAGCAACTAAATCCATCACCAGATTTTCGTTTAAACGTGCGCCATAAGTAAACAACTGATCCTGAAGACCGGTCTTGTTTTGTACGGCCACTGTGGTTTCCTGCCTTTGGATACTGTCCATACTGACAAAAACCGGGTCGATCAGCCACAATACTTTACCGCCATACATAATGTATTGGTCAATAATAAATTTGTCTTTTCCTGAAAAAACCGAATCGGGTTTGGCAATAACAATGGCTGCATATTTTGGAAAAACCTTATACTCGTTGGTAGCGGAATCAACAAGTGTACGTTTTACCAGGGCATTTATTTTTTCGTTAATAATTAGCCTGTCAACAATGTAATCTTCAGCCAATGTATTTGCAATATCGAAAGTTTCCTTTTCATCCAGTTCGCCATGTCCCTGGATAAAAGCGATAGCCGGCTTTTTTTTCCGGCTGATTTTTCTAATAGCATTTGTAAATTTGAATTCAAGGTTTTGAATGGAATTGTTGAGGACGGCCTCGGGTGGCACATTCATCTGGGCTTCCAATAATTCAACAGCAACCTGGCTATTTCTGTAACTAACAATTGCTCCTGGAAAAATCACCTGCTGATCGAGCCCGCTTTTTGTTTTTACTTGCAGATTGGTAGGCTGTAAACCCTGTTCCACCAGTAATTGGTAAGTGTCGTTTCTCTCTTTTATATTTTCGTTAGCTGAAGGGTTAATAAATTCGTACTGAATGTTTTTGTTGTGTGCCCTGAATTCGTCCAGCAACTCTTTGGTCTCTTTTTGCAGGCGTTTAAAGCCTGCCGGAAATTCCCCTTCAAGATAAACTTTGAAAAAAACAATGTCGTCCAGATCCTTTAATATTTCTGTTGTAGAAGGGGAGAGGGTATACCTTTTTTCGCTTGTTAAATCAAAACGAGTAAATAACATTGAACTGATTAAGTTAATTAAAACCAGTATCAAAACAATGCCTCCCAATTGGAAAAGTTGCTGCTGCTTTCTATTTTTTGTGGGTTTCTCCATTTTTTAATTGCTTACCATTTACGGCGTGCCAGCGAAAATTTAGTGAGAAACAAAAAGAAAGTTATCAGGCTAAAAAAATAAACCAGGTCACGTGTATCAACCACACCTCGGCTGATTGAACTATAGTGCGCGCTTATTCCAAGCGAGTTGATGAATAAATCAAAATTGCCAAACCATTCCAGCGAATAAATAAATTCGAATCCAAGGTAAATGAAAGCAGAAATAAAAACGGCTACAATAAATGAAATCACCTGATTGTCAGTAATGGAAGACGTGAAAATTCCCACCGAAACAAAAGTGGCACCTAAAAACAACAAGCCCAAAAATGATCCAAAAAAGCCACCGGAGTCTATATTTCCCACCGGAAATCCCAATTGGTAGACCGAGAAATAATAGATAAGTGTGGGAAATAATGAAAAAATGACCAGAGAGAATGCTGCAAAAAATTTTGCTAAAACAATTTGAAGGTCGCTTAGTGGCCTGGTAAGTAGTAGCTCGATAGTTCCGCTTTTTCGCTCTTCGGAAAAGGAGCGCATGGTGACAGCCGGAATTAGAAAAAGGAATACAAAAGGCGCAATAATAAAAAGTCCGTCAACATTGGCATAACCAAAATCAAGCACATTGAAACTATTCGGGAGGATCCACAAAAACAAGCCAATAACTGTCAGGAATACAATGATTACAACGTATCCCAACAACGAGCTTAAAAAACTTCGTATTTCTTTTAAAAACAATGAATACATGCGACTTTCCTTTTTTTGAAAGCAGCGGCAAAAATAATGTTTTTTCGCGCAACATTATCCATGTAATAATCGGGTAATAATTCACACTACAGTGCAGCGATGCAACGCATATTTTCGCCGCGTCGCTGCTCCGTAGCGTGAGACAAAAACATATTGCCGCATGAGTTTAAAGTCCGTTCACTATTCGCTGAATTCCGGTTTTTAACAAGGCTTCATTAAAATTGATGAGTAAACCCAACTTTAAATCTGTTAACCTGAGATATGTCAATAATTGTTTTTGGTGTACACGCTCAATCTTCTTAACAGACTTAATCTCAATAATTACTTTGTCTTCAACAATTAAATCGGCCCTAAACCCAATATCCATTTTAAGTTCATCCCAGAAAATAGCGACCGGATGCTGTCTTTTTACTTCCATTCCCATTTTGGTAAATTCGTATTCCAGGATTTCCTCATAAACTGATTCAAACAAACCCGGCCCCAATTCTCTGTGGATTTTAAAACAAGCATCCAGTATAAGTGTAGCAATTCTATTTTCAGTCATTTTTTTGTTTTTTATGCAGTGTTATTTTAACATGCTACGATGCGGCGGCCCAACGAATTATTTTTTTCTGCGTCGTTGCGCCGTCGCGTGAGTAAATTATGTGCAGCATTACGAGCTTTCAAACTCAGTTCTTTTTGTCGAGCATTAAAATTTCATTGGCAACCACTTCGGTAAAATACCTTTTAATGCCTTCTTTGTCTTCGTAGCTGTTGTGGGTCAGTTTTCCCTGGATGGCAACTTCGCTGCCCTTGTGTAGGTAATCCGTTACGATTTTAGCTGTTTGCCTGAAGGCCACAACATTGTGCCATTGGGTGCTTTCTTTACGCTCACCATTTTTGTCTTTGTAAGCGTCCGATGTTGCCATCGAAAAACTGGCTTTGCTGTTTCCGTCTTCAAATGTGAAGTTTTTGGGATCTGCTCCCAGGTGTCCGATCAGTTGTACTGAATTTTTTAAAGTTGTCATGATATTTAATTATTTAGTGAATAAAAATGTTAATTATTGTTTGATTGTTATGTTGTTTAATTATTGGTTTTTTTTAACCATTTAACCGTCAAACCATCAAACAGTTTTTTTAGCAATCAAAATCTTCGACAAAACTACAGTGGCCTTTTTGCTCAAGTCGGTTAATAAGCGTTTACATCCGTTTAATATTCGTTTAGAAACGGTTAAAACGGATAATATTCACTAAATCAGATATTCTAAATTTTTGTAATTGGTTTGATAATCTTAAAATTTTCTTGGCTGTTCCAATCTAAAAACTTTTCTTTAAAAATCCAGAACCAATTCAAGGCGAATACCTACTTTTGAGGAAACCAAATTTATTATACAATGAAAAAACTTTCCGCTTTAGTTTTAGTGTTTATTATGTCAGGAATTTTGCTGCATGCACAGCTACCTGCTACTTATGATTTGCGAAATGTTGAGGGTGAAAATTATGTAACTTCTGTAAAAAGTCAACAGGGTGGAACCTGCTGGACCCATGGTTCTATGGCTTCTCTCGAAAGCAATTTGTTAATGACTGGCAACTGGACTGCTGCAGGAGAAACAGATGAACCCGATCTGGCTGAATACCACCTTGACTGGTGGAATTATTACAATGAATATTACAATCCCGATCTCGATCCGCCTTTTAACAATGGGCAAGGACTTGAAGTTCATATGGGTGGCGACTACCGGGTAACCACTGCCTATATTTCACGATTAGATGGGACTGTAAGGGAAGTTGACGGACAAAACTATGATTCGCCAAAACCACTTTTCGACACGAGTTATCATTTTTATTATCCGATGGATGTGGAATGGTACACCATGGGACCTGACCTCCAAAATATTGATTTGCTCAAACAAAAAGTAATTGATTACGGTGTAATGGCGATCTGCATATGTTACAGTGGCAGTTTTATCAATTACGAATACGAACATTATCAGCCACCTACCGATTGGCAGGAACCCAATCATTCCGTGGCCATTATTGGCTGGGACGACAGCCGGGTAACCCAGGCTCCGCTTCCGGGGGCATGGTTGGTTAAAAATAGTTGGGGGGCTGGCTGGGGCTTCGGTGGCTATTTTTGGGTTTCCTATTACGACAAACAGGCCTGCCGCGATCCGGAAATGGGTGCTGTTTCATTCTATAATGTGGAACGTTCAACTTTTGATACAGCCTACTATCACGATG
>QMPA01000218.1 GCA_003650365.1 Bacteroidota bacterium
GCGATCGATGATGGGTTTCATTTTTTTAAATCCGCTAAGTGCTTGTTTTTTACTAATTGCTTTAACACCCGGGAACTTTGCCCAGGCTTCGTTAAAAATAGTCATGAAATCTTCAGCAAAAATTTCAAGTTTGTTTGTATCTATCAGCCTGTATTCATAGCCATCTTGTTGTCTGATACGTTTTCCCTTCTCGTAAATCACCGGATCCATTATTCCTGGAACCAGTGACATGTGAAAGGTGAGTTGGTTGAAATAGTTCTTGAACCCATAGTTCTCAAAAAGTGTATTGTAATATTTGAAATTATAGGGCATATTGTGGATGGGTTCGTAAAATCCTTCGGCAAGGCAGCCCCAAAACTGCTCTCGCGATCCAAAATTAATTGGGCCATCGATAGCTTCTATGCCTTCTTTCTGTAGCCAATTTTTGGCCGCATCAAATAGTGTGTTGGCAGCTTTCTGATTATCGATGCAGTCAAAAAATCCAATTCCACCGGTGACTAATTCGTTTTTTTTTGCAGTCGATGATTCGTAAAAAGCAGCCAAGCGCCCGACAGTTTCCTGCTTTTCGTTTTGAAGTAACCATCGTCTGGCTTCACCTTTTTTTAAAAATTTATTTTTTGATGGATCAAATATTTTTTCAATATCCTCATCCAGTGGCCTGATCCAGTTTTTATCATTTTTGTATAAATGAGAAGGAAAACGGAGAAACTCCCCAATCTTCTTTTTACTATCAACTTCAATTAGTTTGTATGCAACCCCCATTTTGGCATTTTCTCATTTAAGCATTCACTCACTCATTACTTCTTAAAAACCCAGGCATCCCGGTAGGTATATGGCAATTGTTTCTTTTCATACATGGCTTCTTTCAAGTCGTTGAATTGATCGAGATAAACACGATGATTTTGACCTTCTGAAAGAATACTTGCATTTTTAAATCCAGTTTTTTTAAACCTCCTCAATGCTTCTTTGGCATCTTTTAAATCCCCAAAACTGGCGGCGACTAAATAATATGTCACTGGTTCTCCAGGACTTGATCCTGTGATAGCAACTCCTTGCATGTCATTCGTCTTGCAAAGCATAGTTTCATTGGCTTTATCAGGTCGCTGTCCGAACCAAAGTGATACGTAATGTTCATTCATCCCAACACCCATACACACCCACTTTTTCTTTTCAAAATTACCAGCAGTCAGTAGCATATCGAGTACTTGTTTCGAATTACTCCACAAACAAATGACAGAATCCACATTGAATTCATCTTCAAAATAGGCGGCTAATTCGTAACCTCTATATTTGTAACGTGTTAATTCATCAGGTTTATCCCACATACAATCTTGTTGAGGAACAAAGGGATTGTGGCAGCAGGCAGTCCATTCGCCTTTGTCAGACCAGCTTGATAAATTACAAATACTGGTATCGGGATGATTATTAATCAGATCGTCCACGTGTAAATGCGCAACATAGAACAAAGATACTGAAGTCTCTAAAGGGCTTTTTCCATATTCTTCTAAGAGAATATTGATGCGATCGAAAAGTTGCTGTTCTTCCGTGGAAATACAAAAATCATCAGGAATATCTTTCTGGGCAGAAATAGTTGAAGAAAATATAAATATTAAAACCAACAAAGTCCACATCCATTTTTTGAATGCAGACAGCTTATTTCTTATCACAACTTTTTCAATAAACTTCACTGATAACTGATCTTTGGTTTCCGCTGTAAATCTACAAAAATAAAATAAGGAAGATTACCAGGAAAACCCATTCAGATAATGAGTACTTAGTTCTGCGTACAATTGTTGCACTTTGGTAATTACTGGGTTTTTGGGTGCAAAATTTAAGTTGTCGATTTGATTTACTGGCAATATTTTAATCGAAGTTCCACTGAGGAAAACCGAATCAAAGCTGCCTACATCTTCGAAATGGACTGGATACTCGATAAGAACAACTTTGTTTTCTTTAGCAATGCCAATTATTTTTGAACGCGTAACCCCTGGTAATACCTCAGAAATTGGCGGAGTGATAATTTTCTCTCCTTCAACAAAAAAAATATTGGAACGGCTGCCTTCTGTGACAAAACCATCTTTGTTGATGAGTAATACCTCAAATACATCATTTTGTTGAATTAATTTATTGGCTTGTTCACGCACAGGGAGGTTGTCGCGTTTGGCATTGGGGTTTTTCCTTTCGGCTATTAAGCTCAAAAGTTTTACTCCAGTCTTGAAGTCATTTTCCGAAGGGTAAAATGTTGGTGTTATCCAGGCAAAAAATAGGTTGTCATTTTGTGGGTGCGCCAAATGTTGGAATCGGATATTGCCATTTTTTAGCTGATTGATTTCAATCAGGGCTTTTAAGCGGCTTCTTATTTGTTTGCTACTGAGGCCGGATTGTATTTCTGCCAATTTCAAGGACTGGAAAAACCGCTCGATGTGTTCTTCTAAAAAAAGCGGCTTTTGATCGGTAATACGCACAATCTCGTAAACACCGTTTCCTTGTTCAAACAGAAAAGGGTTGAAATCGCAAGTGCTTTTTACTTCTTTGTTTAAAATGAAGTAATTCAGCAGACAGCTTTCCATTAGCAGTTGCTATTTATCAAGAGAATCAAAATACTGTTTGAGCAGGACTTTGGCCTTTTCCTCATTAATGGGTTCAACAAAAAGGAGTGCACCATCTTCCGGTGAACCATCAGCCCACCCTGATTGAACACTGGCTGCCAATGTATCTTTAAAAATGCATCCAATTTCGTTTTTTTCTAAAATTTCTTTCAGAAACATTGCTTCAACGCGCGAGCCGGTATAAATTCTTTTAATATCGTCTGACATGGCATTTAGTTTTAGGTGAATAAATATTGAATAAAGATAGGATATTTTCTTTATTGACAATGAAGAAAAATAAATGAAGTGGAAAGATTGTGTATTAATCCTTCATTTTAATAATGGCAAACACCATTATTGCAGCACTCACCATTTGAACCGGTGACAAAATACTGTCGTTAACAAGATAATCGAAGAAAATGGCCGAAATAGGAAATAGCAATTCGCTGATGGTAGCCACAATGGCTTTTACCCTGCGCAATCCGTAGTAGTAAATAAAAATAGCACCGGAACCGGTTGTTACTCCAATAATTATAAAATAGAGCCAATTGGTTGGAGTGGTTTCCATGACTTCCAGGTATTGCCCAAAAATGACAACATAAATCAGCATGAAAAGACTGGTGAAACCATAACGGAAAAAAGTGGCTGTAATAAAATTGTGATTGATTAATACTTTTTTGGAGAATACCGTAGAACTTCCAAATGAAAATGCGGCTAAAAGTGCGAACAGCGCTGCGTAAATAGTTTGTTCATTTCCGTCAAACTTTGGAAGGCTAAAACCAAAAGTCAGGAAATAACTGGCAACAATGGCCAAGCTTGCCCAGATAATAAAGTTCTTTTTAATCCTTTCCTTAAGAAGAATTGCTGCAAGAATAATTGCGAAAATCGGCTGTAACTTTTGTAAAAGTACAACTACGGAAAGTTGTTGAAAATCAATCAGGAATAAGGCCTTTACAATAGCCATCGTACCAAGAGCACCTCCAAACAGGGCTACCAGCGAAAAACCAATATAATCTTGTCGGACAAAGGTTTTTAGATGTTTGTATTGCCTGAACAAGAAAACGTTCATCAACAAAAACGGGATAAAGTGTAGCATAAATACCACATAACCTACTTCGAGGTTAAACAAACGTGGCGTCAATACAACACCGTCAAATCCCCACATAATGGCAGAAATACTGATGGCAATAGTGCCTTTTACAACTTGACTGTTTTGCTTTGTCATTTAATAAAAATGAGTGGCAAAAGTAATTAAATAGGGAAATATGGGCAATGGGGAAATAAGGGGTTGTCGAATTATATTTCGTTTATTTTTGAAGAAAAAAAAGCAAATGGATTTAAATCTCAAAAATAGCCACTTTATAGTAGGAGGAGCAGGTAGTGGGTTCGGCAAAGCTATTGTCGAGGCACTGGTACCTGAAGGAGCGATTGTGCTGGCGGTAAGCCGTACCGAATCAAAATTACTGTTATTGAAGAAACGCTTTCCCTCTCAAGTGGAATACCTTGTTGGTGATATAACTTCTGATGAAATTCATCAAAAAATACTAAAATGGGCAAAAGATAATAAAGTGGATGGAATCGTTGTCAATGCTGGCGGCCCACCCGCCGGTGGTTTTGATGACATCGAAATGGAGCAATGGGACGAAGCATGGAAAACAATTGTCAGATGGAAAGTGGCACTAACCAAACTAATGCTTCCTGTTTTTCGTACTCAAAACTACGGTAGGATTTTATTCATCGAAAGCGTCTCTGTAAAACAACCCATTCAAAACCTGATTCTAAGTAATGCCCTCCGTCCGGCAGTAGTTGGGTTTGCTAAAACACTTTCACGCGAAGTAGCTGACAAAGGAATTACTGTAAATATTTTGGCTCCCGGTTTTCATGCTACTGCTGCCATGGAACGTTTGTTTGTAAAGAAAAGCGAGTTACAGAATATTTCCATTGAAGCAGCACAAGCCGCTTTTGAAGCAGAACTTCCAATCCGTCCGATGGGCAAACCCGAAGAAATGGCGAATCTTGCACTTTGGCTTTTGTCGCCATTGTCACGATTTGTAAGTGGTCAGACTATTTCACACGATGGGGGAATGGTTGATGGGATTTTTGGGTAAGGATAATTTTTGGTTATTGAAGAGTCAAATATCTAAGTCGGCCATCGCAAAAGCCTTTGCTAAAATTTGAGCAAGTAGTGGTGAATAGATTAATGTCCAATTCGGCCACCGCGCAGGCCAACTCTAAGACTTGAACAGATAGTGAAAACTGCCAGCTAACTAATTCTCTAACCTTTTCAGCGCCTTCTTCGATCTGTAGTCGATGTATTCGTAGTAATCCGAATCGTATAAGTCGATGGCAATGTCATAGTATTTAATGGCCAGTGATTTGTTCTGCTTTTCATAAATTTTTCCGAGGTACATTGCTGCTTCTGCGGCAAAGTAATAATCTTCATCATTTCCCTCGTCAACAACTTCTTCAAACAGGGCTTTGGATTCGGTGATTTTCCCAGATTGTAAATTATATCTTGCCAAAAGCAATTTGTATTCAAGCAAGTAAGGAAGAAAAGTGTTTTGATTAATCGGATACTTTTCAATGATTTTATAAAAACGATCAGAATAACTACCATCAAGTAGCAATTTAGCTTTTACCAGTTCGGGATCAGGAATATAGTCAAGCTGGCAATCGTACATTGCTTCCCGGTTACGCTCTGTAACTTTGTCGCCTTCTTCACAGGTCAGCTCTTTGTACAATTCAAATTTTATTTTGTTCCCGTTAATTAAATAAAAGCTTGCCAGTTTGTAATTGATTTCTTTGCGGTAATCGTTGGCATGGTACATGTCAAGGTATTTCTTCAGGTGGTAACCGGCCTGGGGGTCGAGTTTTCTTAACAAAATTTTCCCAGTCATATAATGATAGGGGTGAAAAGGAATATCAATAATATCAAGGTCGATTTTTTTCATGAGTTCCTCAGCATGCGCATTATGCCCCGAACGGTATGCAACATTGGCATAAAAATAATCCAACAGGGTGTAATCCAAAATAGTGGAATCTATTTTTGAATAAGCTTCATAACCTTTTTGCGGATCTTTATCCAACTTATAAGCTAGTATTAAAAATAGTGCTGCATCGGCATTTAACCCGCTAATGTTCTTTGTTTCATCAAAATAAGTATTAAGATCCTGCAAGCCTTTTTCAGCATCTCCAGAAATACCAAATGCACCAACGGCCCAAAGGATAAAAGGGGGTAGATTTGAAAGTGCAATATCTAACAGGCTCGATATTTTAAGACTGGGTTGAAAATCAGGATAATTATCCAGGTTTTTGTAGATTTTTTTATAGCCCCCATAGGCTCTTCTTACACCCGAAAAACGGTCTCCCATGATAATGTTAAACATGCCCATATATAATTGCATCTCACCTTCAAAGGCCAGGTAATAAGGTGAGTCCATGTCTTTATCATCCATTATTTCCCTTCGTTTTTCATAGTTATCTACAAAACGAAGGTAGCGGTCTTCGGTGGTGTTTATCATCAGGTCAAAAGCATCTACATAATGATCCAGATAGTAAGCATAATAATTCTCAGGATTTTGCTTTATCTCTTGCTGTAGGGTTTCTCTGGCAGAGCTGATTTTCAAATCCATTAGTTGTTCGTATGCCAGTTTGCAGTTTTCACTCAACACATATTCTGCATGAATTTGTTGATTGAAGAGTAGTCCAAAAATGAAAATAAACAAGATTATCCTTCGTAGCATTTGTTTGTTTTTTAGTGTGCCAAATGTAAATAAATCTGAATAACGTTTAGCAATGTTTAAATGTAGTACAAAGATTAAATTCCTAATTTTGTGCATCTTCAAAATCATATTTTATGAAACGTTTAGCCCTTTTACTATTGATTATTAC
>QMPA01000219.1 GCA_003650365.1 Bacteroidota bacterium
GAATAAATTCATCGATACGGCATTGATTGATGCAGATATTATTCTGTTGATGACAGAGGTTGGAAAGCCATTTGCGCAGGAAGATATCTTAGATAAAATAAATAGGGCCGGTATTCCTGTTCTTGTAATCATTAATAAAATCGATTTGTCGGATCAGGAAAAGGTGGTTGCCGAAATGGCAATTTGGGACAAACGACTGCTCTCTTCAGAAGCCATTCCCATTTCTGCACTAAATAAATTCAATATTGAAAAGGTTTTTGACCGTATTCTATTTTACCTTCCTGAAAGTCCCCCTTATTTTTCAAAGGATGAGTTTACCGACAAGTCGATGCGCTTTTTTGTTTCGGAAATCATTAGAGAGAAAATACTGACAAATTTCAAAAAGGAAATCCCATATTCAGCTGAAGTAGCTGTAGAAGAATATAAGGAAGAACCCAGAATAACCCGGATTACTGCGAACATTTTTGTAGCCAGGGAATCGCAAAAAGCAATCATACTTGGCCACTTGGGGAAAGCCATTAAAAAAGTCGGGACACAGGCGCGTATTGATATCGAAGAATTTACAGGCAAAAAGGTTTTTCTTGAATTAACAGTAAAAGTTAAAAAAGACTGGCGTGATAGTGAAACCCAATTGAAAAGATTTGGTTACGAACACTGATTAAGGGTAAATGACAAAAGAACGAATATATCCATCAGTTTCCCTGACCTTCAGGTTGGGGGTTAAGTAAAAAAAAAGAACATGAGCAATACACTGGCAATAGTAGGACGCCCAAATGTTGGAAAATCAACCCTTTTTAACAGGCTTACACAAACACAGGAAGCAATTGTTGAGGCGGTAAGTGGCGTAACACGCGATCGTATCTACGGGAAAAGTGACTGGAACGGTTATGATTTTTCAGTAATCGACACCGGTGGTTATGTGCATGGTTCGGATGACACATTCGAAGAGGAAATAAGAAAACAGGTGTTGTTTGCGATCGATGAATCGGAAGCCATTGTTTTTATTGTTGACAGTCGCGAAGGAATTAGTCCATTGGATGAAGACGTGGCGAACCTTTTACGGAAATCAAAAAAAGAAGTGTTTTTGGTAGCCAACAAAGTGGATTCACCAAATCAAGCTGACCAATCCGGTGAGTTTTATGCACTCGGACTTGGGGAAGTTTTCCCGGTTTCAGCCATCAATGGAAGTGGAACCGGTGAACTGCTGGATGAAGTGGTGAAAGCCTTTCAAAAGCAAATTGATGATGAAGAAACAGAACTTCCCAGAATAGCAATTGTTGGCCGCCCAAATGTTGGTAAATCATCGCTGATTAATACTTTAATTGGTGTTGACAGGAACATCGTAACACCCATCGCTGGAACCACACGCGATTCGATATACACCCGCTACAATGCATTCGGCCACGATTTTATGCTGGTGGATACGGCCGGGCTTCGGAAAAAAGGAAAAGTTTATGAGAATATAGAATTCTATTCTACCGTTCGGACTATTCGCGCCATCGAAAACTCAGATGTTTGCATTGTGATGATTGATGCACAGACCGGGATTGAAAAACAGGATCTTAATATCTTCCATCTGGCAGAAAAAAACAAAAAAGGTATTGTAGTTGTTGTGAATAAATGGGACAAAGTACAAAAGGAAACAAACACCCTTTTGAAAATGGAGAGAGACATCCGAAATAAAATTGCCCCCTTTAATGATGTGCCGATTGTTTTTACTTCGGTAACACAAAAGCAGCGCATCTTCAAAGCATTGGAACTGGCTTCGGAAGTATTTGAAAGAAGAAGTAAGAAAATCCCGACTTCCAAATTAAACGATGTCATGCTCCCAATTATTGAAAGTATTCCGCCACCAGCCGCTTCACGGGGCAGGTATGTTCGGATTAAATACATTATGCAGTTGAAAACGGCGACACCGCAATTCATCTTTTTCTGTAATCTGCCTGATGACGTCAAAGAATCTTACAGACGTTTTCTCGAAAATAAACTCAGGGAAGAGTACGATTTTACTGGTGTTCCTGTTCGTTTGTATTTTAGAAAAAAATAAAATTAACCCATTTTGGACCCTGTTAGAATTGATAAATGGCTTTGGGCAGTGCGCTTGTTTAAAACACGATCGCAAGCTACTGATGCCTGTCGGGGAGGCAAGGTGAAAATTGATGGACATAACGTAAAACCCTCTCGTGAGATGAATATCGATGATGTAATTGAGATTCAGTCAAGCTTAATAAAGAAGAAGATTAAAGTGCTCCAAATTATTAAAAATCGGGTAGCTGCTAAACTAGTTCCCGATTTGGCAGAAGATCAAACACCGGCTGAAGAATATGAAAGATTGGACATGCAGCGTCAATTGAATCATGAGCGAAGAGAGCATGGAATTGGCCGTCCGACAAAGAAAGACCGGAGGGATATTGATAAGCTGAAGAAAGGGTAAATAATAATTTGACGATTTGAAAATGTGTCAATTTGAAAATTATTGATTGTAACAATTAAGCAAGTACAGGATCGAAATTAAATGATAGAATTATGAAAAAATACTTTAGCTCAGCATTGATTATTCTTCTTGCAATTGGGTTGTTTTCTTCCTGTTCCAAAAAAACAACGCAACATTTCAGTTTTGCATTTTACAATGTGGAGAACCTGTTTGATACCATTAATAATCCGGCTATTAATGACGGCAGATACGTGCCCGATAGCGATCTTCAGTGGGATACCGAGAAATACCAACACAAACTGGATAACCTTGCCAAGGTGATGGCGATTGTGGATTCGAGTGGGTTTCCTACTATTTTCGGATTGAGTGAAGTGGAAAATATAAATGTACTACTCGATTTGGTCGATCATCCCGATATTAAAAAAGCAGGCTACCAAATCCTGCACAAAGACAGTCCCGACGAAAGAGGTATTGATGTGGCATTGTTGTATCAACCCAAAAAGTACATCCCACTTGAAACCCAGTATATCCGTCCTGTCTTTCCCTCAGACCCGACAGATAAAACACGAGATATTCTTTATTCCAAGGGGCTTGTCGGTAAAAATGATACCATTCATGTTTTTATAAACCATTGGGTGTCACGCTGGGGAGGACAGGAAAAAACCGAGCCTCATCGTATTTTCATTGCAAGCTTACTCAGACAAATTACCGACTCCATTTTCAATGCCAATCCCGATGCAAACATTCTTATTGCCGGCGATTTGAATGACAATCCCGATGATAAAAGTATTGCTAATTATTTAGAAGCTGTAAAGCCTACTGAAAATTCTTCCCCACAAACTTTGTATAATTTATCCCTTGTTCCTTTTAAGAATGGAAAGGGAAGTTTGTACTATAAAAGCTGGGATATGTTCGACCAAATTATTGTTTCTTCAGCTTTGCTAAACGGGGATAACGGCATAAAAACCAGCAGCAATCAGCAAAACATTATTAAGAAAGAATGGATGCTTTATCAACCCAAAAAAGGGCCGGCAAGGCCAAGCCGGACGGCTACCAAAAATTATTTTGGTGGTTATAGCGACCACCTTCCGGTTTTTATTGGAATGAAGATTTTGAAATAGGAGGGGCAAGATGTTTTGTGTAGGCTTCTAAATCTGATTATTCTTTCTTCTGTGCTTTTTTGTTTCGTTTATCGATGAACTTTTCAATGGTATTTTCCGAAACAATATTCAATTTGTAAAAAAAGCGGATGTCGAAGCGAAAGTCATAACTTTCCGCATTACGGCCGTAACCGGATGCATTGCCACTCAATTGTGGATCATTTACCCCGTAATAGGCTTCGCCAAATATTTCAAACGATTCCCAAAGTGCTCTTGCACCAAAGGTGAGCAGTTGGGATGATGCTTGTGAAGTGCCACCCCATAAGTAGCTGTAATTGGCATGGACAGTGAGTTTCTCTCCGATAATATCAAAGGCAACCGACGAGGTCAGGATGTTTGCAGATCCGGGAATTTCGTAGGCAAAATTCCAACTCGACATATTAATGAAATCCTGCATGTCTTGCGTGGCAGTATCAGGAAGTGCCTGGGTATATTGGTACCAGGTAGCCTGGATGTTGTAATGAAAAAAACCGGTATTTACGCTAGCATGAACGGCTGCGGCATAACGCGTCCCGTTTAGGTCGCTTGTTTCGTTATAGATTTGCCCTGCCATACCCGAAACACCAAATTCTGTTGACCATTTTTCGCCGGAAGGTTTTACCGAGAATCTGGCATTGATCTGGTTGACTTCCCGGTTGTGTTTTGGCACAAGGATTATATCACCATCATTAACATTTCCGGAATAAATATCGGTATCGTATCTTGTAGACATCGAGGCGGATAATTGCTGATTTTTGAAAAATCCTGCATGAATAGAAAAAATGCCGTAGTTGCCATTCCATGTAAATCCATAATCATAATCATCCTGAAGACCAACGTAAAAGGCGATGTTTCCCCAATCATCAAAGGGTTGGTAACCAAAACCGAAAGGTACCCAGGTTTGCCCCAGCTGAATCGTGTTATTATCATTAACATGATAGCCAACATATAAGTAAGTCGGTGTCCTCCACCCTTCGTAAAAACGGTATTGAACGGCACCAAAGAACTTTTTATCAACATCTGTTTGCGCCCAAATCCTGAAACTGTCAAAGCGAAGGCTTCCTTTTGTTTCCCGGCTTCCTTCAGTCCATTGACGGTAGGTATAATAAAACATGGTGGTAAAGCCAAAGCGATCTGTTTTATTCAATTCATCCACCGGCCGGTGCTGTGCTTTCAAACCAAGGGAAGCAAGCATTCCAATGAGCAACAGTAGCAGAATTTTATTTTGATTTTTCATTTTTTCCGGCTTTTGATTTATCAATCTTTTTTATTGAAATTCCTGTAAACCCAAGAAAAATGGCAACCACCGGATTGATCAGGTTAAAAAAAGCGAAAGGCAAATAGGCAAAAGTAGCCACACCCAATGTACCGGCCATAAAAGCACCGCAGGTATTCCATGGAATAAGTGGAGATGTCAGCGTTCCGGAATCTTCGAGTGTTCGCGAAAGGTTTTCGGGGGCAAGGCCCCGCCGTTCGTATTCCATTTTAAACATCCTGCCGGGGAGAACAATGGCCATATATTGGTCGGAGGCAACAATATTGGTACCGATGGCCGTAAATATGGTAGTGGCAATCAGCGAGCCTGTACCATGCACCATTTTCAGCAAGGCCTTTACAAGCCTTTTCAACATGCCTGTTTCTTCCATCACGCCACCAAACATAAGGGCCGATAAAATCAGCCAAATTACTTCCAGCATTGAATTCATCCCGCCGCGGTTAACCAACTGATCAATCGATTCCACTCCCGTTGAAGTTGTAAAACCAGTGTACATTGCCTTCCATACACCGGCAACCATAATCATCGGTTCGGATAAATCTGTTCGGTCAACAAACTGTATGATCTGATCGGGCTGAAAAATAATGGCAAAAATACCACCTGCAAGTGCACCTAACAGTATGGTTGGAAAAGGTTTCATTTTTAAAACTGCCAAAACCAATACCACAAGAACCGGAACCAATAACCACCAACTTGTCGTAAAATGAGTTTCAATGGCTGTCATGGTTTCCTCTTTCATGCTCAGGTTTCCCTCGGCGGTTGAAAACAATCCAATTATCGTAAAAAGGATAAGTGCAATTACAATACTGGGAACGGTTGTCCAGAGCATGTGCCTGATGTGGTCGTAGAGGTTTGATCCGGCTACGGCAGGGGCCAGGTTGGTTGTATCGGAAAGTGGCGATAGTTTATCTCCAAAATAAGAGCCGCTTATGATGGCTCCGGCAGTAATGCTGAGCGACATATCCATTCCGTGGGCGATGCCAATCAATCCAACCCCAATGGTACCAACAGTTGTCCATGAGCTGCCAATACTTCCGGCAACAATAGCCGAAACAATAACAACGGTGGGATAAAATATTTTCGGATTCAGTATTTCTAAACCATAATAAATCATGGTTGTTACCGTACCACTCATCACCCAGGTGCCAATCAGGGCACCAACAGCGAGCAAAATAAAAATAGCACCCATTGCCTGACTGATACTTTTTACCACGCCTTTGCCCATGTCATCCCACGAGTGTTTGTTTTTTAAGCCAATTACCGCTGCAACAAGGCTACTGAAAGTCAAGGCAATCTGATTAGGTCCCCAGGAGGCATCTTCACCAAAAAGGTAAACGGCAAGCGATAGCATTGCAATGAGAAAAAGCATTGGAATCAGTGCATCCAACATGCTCGGGTCTTTTTTTTTCTGCTCAGTCATAATACTTTTTTAAGGTTTCGTTGTCATTCAACAAATCTAATGAAATTATTAATTGTTTTGAAAATGATGCCACATGCCTGATAATACACATATTATGTGTTTTAGTTTTAATGTTCATTTGAACATCCACAAATCTAATGAA
>QMPA01000220.1 GCA_003650365.1 Bacteroidota bacterium
AGATTAACGCAGAAAAGCGCAGATAAAAATGATCATAATAAATCAGCGCCTATCAGCGTCAAAAAAAAGGAAGACGCAGATTAACGCAGAAAAGCGCAGATAAAAAATCATAACAAATTAGTGTCAAAAAAAAAGCATGAAAGACAACTACAAACACTCAGAAATTACCGGATTAATACTCAAGGCATTTTTTAAAGTTTACAACACTTTAGGATATGGATTTCTTGAAAAGGTTTATGAAAATGCTATGCTTATCGAATTGAGAACGCTGGGCTTAAAATGTTCAAACCAGTTACCAGTAGAAGTATTCTATGATGATCAGATTGTGGGTGATTATACTGCGGATATCCTTGTAGAAGAATTAGTTATTGTTGAACTAAAGGCTATTGAAACATTAGCGCCAATACATGAAGTCATTTTAGTAAACTATTTAAAGGGTACAGAGTTAGAAGTAGGGATGCTCCTGAATTTTGGGCCAAAGCCTCAATACAAACGCCGTGTATTGACGACTGAATATTTAGAGAGTCTTGAAAGAAACGAGGATGATTAGAGATTATACAGTCAAATAAAATCAAATCATAATAAATCCGCATTAATCTGCGTCAAAAAAAAGCAGATGCAGAAAAGCACAGAAAAGAATATCATAATAAATCAGCGCCTATCAGCGTCAAAAAAAAGGAAGACGCAGATTAATGCAGAAAAGCGCAGATAAAAAATCATAACAGATCAGCGATATTCAGCGTTTAAAAATGAAAAAATTGTAATGCTACAACCAGAATATAATATCGGCATCATCGGCTGCGGAAAAATTGGCAAAGACCTTTTTGATTTTCTATGCAGTTTTCCTTTTCAAATTATCCTTATTTGTAAAACAGATGAAGCTGTTGGACAAGTAGAAAACGCTTTCCAAAAAAAACAAAAACGGGCTTTAAAATACCAACTAATTGACCAAGATGCTTTTGATTTTCGAGATCAAAATACTGTTATTACTTCTAATCTGAAACATCTGAATAACTGCAATCTCGTTATTGAGACCATCACTGAAAATAGCGATAAGAAAAAGAAACTATTCAAACTACTTGAACCGATATTGTCATCGGATTGTATCCTTACAAGCAACACATCTTCCATTCCACCTGGAGAATTATTTACTGGTCTGGCAAATGAAGAAAATTGTCTGGGGCTTCATTTCTTTTTTCCTGTCAGGATGAAGGATATTGTTGAGGTGAATGTGGCAAAAAGCACAAGTATAAATACGGTTTCCTTTGTTAAGAATTTTCTGAAAAGAATTGGAAGGACTTCCATTGTTCTCCAAACAAAAGACCATTTCATCATCAACCGGATTTTTCTGAAAATGCAGGCAGGATGTTGTCAATTGTTGCAGGATGGAAAGTATAGTATTCACGAGATTGATGACCTGGTTAAAAAAAATCTTTTCCCAATTGGTGTATTTGAATTTTTCGATATTGTTGGAAATGATGTGATGCTGCAATCGGTGAAGAACTATATGCAATACGAAATGGATCGGGCGTTTTATCAAGCATTGATTGCGCTTCTGGAACAGCAAGTTACTGCCGGAAAGTTAGGTGTAAAATCTAAATCGGGTTTCTATGAATATCCCTTATTGAAATCTGAGCAATTGTTTGTGGAAATACCCGAAGTGCTTCAAAAAATAACCCATTGGTATTTGGATGGGATATTCGATACTTACGAAGAATCAATTTGTACCAAAGATGAATTAGAACATATCGTAAAAGAGTATATGATGATTGAAAAAAGTCCTTTTGAATTGGCCGATGAGATAGGCTACAATCCTAAATAATTCTTTACTTTGTATCAATTATTCCTCTGTGATTCTCTGTGCTACTTTGTGAAACTCTGTGTAACAACTATACCACAAAGAGCACCAAGAAGGCACAAAGTTCCACAAAGAAAAAGTAATCTCAACAAAGTTTATTTATTAGGCTTTCTTTGCGGATAATTAATTAAAGAAATCGTATGTCAAAGGATACCAAAATAGTTATCACAGGAATGAATATTATTTCCTCCCTTGGATTGAATTTGCAAGAGAATTGGGAGAATATGGTAGCCGGAAAAAGTGGAGTTAAACCAATTACTTTGTTTGACCCCACCGGACTGGAAACACAAATCGCTGCACAAGTTCCCGATTCATTCGAGGAATACGCCGCCACAAAAGTGAAGAAGCGAAAGTCGGGCCAGATGACGCGAGTAACACGCATGTGTTTTGTTTGTGCAACCGATGCCATTGAGCAAGAATCCATTGATTTTGACAGTTTCGATAAAAGCCGGGTTGCCGTCATTCTTGGTGTTGTCAATGCCGGAAATTCCAGTATCGAAGGAAAAGAGCCTTCCAGAAATTCCATTCTCAAAGGGATGAACAATGCCATGCCGGCCTGGATTTCGATGCAGTATGGCCTCACCGGCCCAAGTTATACCGTCGCTACAGCCTGTTCTTCTTCGGCTTATGCCATCGGACTTGGCTACGATTTAATAAAAAGTGGCAGGGCCGATATGGTGATTTGTGGTGGTGCTGATTCGACAATTAATCCGGAAGAAATAGCCGGCTTCAACCAGTTGTTTGCTTTATCAACCCAAAATGATGAACCACGCAAAGCCAGTAAACCTTTTTCGGAAGATCGCGATGGATTTGTAATTGGCGAAGGCACCGGAATAATGATCCTCGAATCGGAAGCATCTGCAAAAAAAAGAGAGGCAACAATCTATGGTGAACTTGCCGGTTATGCTTTAACGACTGAAGGCTACAACATCATGGCACCGAAAAAAGACGGTGTTGGAATGGCTGAAACCATGGAAAAAGCGCTGGTAGATTCAGGAATTAATAAATCGGAAGTGGATTACATCAGTGCGCATGGAACCAGTACAATGCTGAATGATCTTTACGAAACCATGGCCATCAAAAAAGCTTTTGGCGACAGGGCTTCTTCGATTGCAGTCTCTTCCCAAAAATCAATGATTGGACATACCGTGGGAGCAGCCGGAGTAATCGAAGGAATTGTTACAGTAATGAGCATTAAAAACAATTTGCTCACCCCAACCATTAACCTTGATAAACCTGATCCTGATCTGGATTTGGATTATGTACCCAACGTTAGTAGAAAGAAAAATATCCGGATAGCTTTATCCAATTCTTTCGCTTTTGGTGGGCACAATGCCACGCTGGTTTTTAGGGAGTATTGATTTTTCTTCTTCTTTACAAACTCATCCAGATTTGTAATCTGGATGTAAAGGTTTTGGATTTGAAATCCAATTTTATTAAGGTCAGGATTATAAATCCTGGCAAGAGGGGTTGATAATTATAGAAATATTTATACCTTTGATGTCCAAATTTATATAAATATGGTCAGTATGATAGCCAGATTATTACAAAAACAGATAGTAGAGAAGCTGAAGCCTGGCTTTGTAGTTGGTTTATTTGGTGCAAGACGCACGGGTAAAACCATTATAATGGAAGAAATTAAAAAGTCTGTTACAAATAAAAAAGTTCTGATGGTTCATGGGGAGAATCTTGATGTAGCAGAGATTTTATCCAGCCAACGAGTTAGCAGGTTAAAACAATTGATAAGTGGCTATGATTATTTGTTTATTGACGAAGCCCAAAAAATACCAAATATTGGTGCCAATCTTAAATTAATTGTTGATGCAATTCCAACTGTCACATTATTTGTGACAGGATCATCGGCTTTTGATCTAAAAAATAAGATTGGTGAACCATTAACCGGCCGAAGCAAATTTTTTTATTTGTATCCAATTGCCGAGGCAGAACTTGAGGAAGATTATATTACTGCTTTTGAGAATTTGGAGCCGCGATTAATTTATGGCGCATATCCGCAGGTAATAACAGCTGACTCCCAAAACGAAAAGAGAGATATGCTGGAGTCAATAAAAAACGGATACCTTTTAAGAGATATACTTGAATTGGATAACCTGAAAGATTCTGTTTTTATATTAAACTTATTGAAGTTGATTGCATTTCAAATCGGAAAAGATGTGTCATTTCGTGAATTAGCAAGCAATTTGAGTGTAAATAAGAACACCGTAATGAGGTACTTAGATTTGCTTGAGAAAAACTATATTATTTTTTCACTGAGTGGTTTTAGCAGGAATCTCAGGAAGGAAATCTCTAAATCATCTAGGTATTTTTTCTGGGACAATGGAATTAGAAATATTGTGATTTCAAATCTTAACTTGCTAAACTCACGCGATGATGTCGGCAAACTTTGGGAAAATTATTGTGTATCGGAAAGATTGAAAATAAACCATTACCGCGGTTTGATGACCAATTATTATTATTGGCGAACATATGACCAAAAAGAGATTGACCTAATTGAAGAAAGTGGTGGATTTCTTAATGCGTATGAATTTAAATGGGGAAGGGCAAGAGTAAAAACCCCACATTTGTTTTTGGATACTTATCCAAATTCTTCATTCTCGGTAATTAACAAAGAGAATTTTCTTGACTTTATTGGATAATAAATTCAGTGAAGTTTTATCCAATTCCTTCGCTTTTGGTGGGCACAATGCCACGCTGGTTTTTAGGGAGTATTGATTTTTCTTCTTCTTTACAAGCTCATCCAGATTTGTAATCTGGATGTAAAGGTTTTGGATTTGAAATCCAATATTATTAAGGTCAGGATTATAAATTCTGATCAGCGGAGCACTTTTACCCAAACCGCTTAGCAGCAATACCAACCGAAACAATAAAAAATCCAAAAAGCAACAAAAGGTTTTTCCATATGTAAACCAAACCGGCACCTCTTACAAAAATATAGAGGTAGCTGTCAATTCCCCAGCGCAGTGGCGATAAATTGGAAATCAGTTTGAGGTTTTCGGGCATCATGTGGATGGGCATGAAAATACCGCCCAATGCCGCCATAATTACCACCAATATTGCCCCAAACATGGCTGCCTGGTTGTGAGTGGATGAATAGGTGCCAACGAGTAAACCAAAGCCAATGGCAGATAATGCAGAAGCAAGGGTGGCAATGAATATGGAGAAATAGTGGTTTCCCATTTCGAGTGCCGGTAATTCCAATAAATAGGGGAACACAAAAATACCGACAAAAGCCATCAATAAAAACTGCATGAAACAAATGAGCAGGTAAGCTATTGTTTTGCCCATCAGTATGTTGAAATAAGAAACAGGCAAAGTGCGAATGCGGTCGTAAGTGCCTTCGTTTTTTTCGGCAATCAGACTGCCGGCCAGTGGAATAACGATAAAAAACATGGCAAAAAGTGAGAAGGCAGGAACATTATTCTGGGTAATACTTGGTTTGATAACTTCAGATTGATTGCCCGAATAACTTTCATCAATAGCTACTATTTGCTGCGGCAATTCATCAGCATTAATTTCTTGTAAAGCATCTAAAACCATCAGCGTGGCTGAATCGTCGGTTTCGATTACTTCTGAAAGTTGGCGGAATAAAACCGTCGTTATCAGGCTTGATTCGGCACCCTGACCCACCATTTTTACAGCATTGCCAATCGAAATCCTGAGCACATCTTTGATGGCCGGATCGAATAAAAGTTGAATACCATGGATGCTAACTTGATCCCTGTTATCTTCAATCCCTGCAACCAAAGTTTTCAAATCAGAGATAATTTTTTGTTCAGCATCTTCGGTTGTATTTTCAAAGATGATAATGCCCGCCCTGAACTTTCCTTCAGCGACAAGCAAATTGATTGTGCTGTCTGTAAGTGCTTTGCTTTTGTATTCCGTAATCAGATTGATTTCATCACTAGTGCTTAATCCTTCATGTACAAGATCACCAATAGTATTATTGTCATGATCGATAAAAAGGATGTCAATATTTGCCCCGTTCAGTGAATGCATGGCATTTTCCTGTGTGAGCGTAATCACGATAATGAGCATCAATGGCATAAGAAACAGAATGGCAAGTCCGGGCAGGTCCCGCATCAGGATCAACAGTTCTTTCCGTATGTTATACCAGAGTTTTGTCATCTTTATTCTCTAAGGGCTTTGCCGGTTATTTTTAGAAAAACATCGCCTAGATCGTCGCAATTTTCATGCTTTTGGATTAGACTTTCCGGCGAACCATTTTCAACAATCAGTCCGTCATCTATGACACTTACCCGCGAACACAATTCTTCGGCCTCACCTAAATAGTGAGTGGTATAAAGGATGGTTGTTCCTACACTGTTCAGTTGTTTTAAATATTCAAAAATCAGGTTGCGCGATTGAGCATCAACACCCACCGTCGGTTCATCCAGAATAAGAATTTTGGGTTGATGAATCATCCCTGCTGCAATATTTGTACGTCTTTTAATTCCTCCAGAACAACGGCTGATCCTTTTATCGGCATGTTTGTATAACTGAAGTTTATCCAATAAA
>QMPA01000221.1 GCA_003650365.1 Bacteroidota bacterium
ATTATTGTTTTGATAACAAATTTAAGGAATTAAATTAATATCCTTTTATTTGGAATTTAATAACACTTTCATTGAACAAAAAGAGGAGTTTCTGAAACTTTCACCCGGCAAAAGGTGGTTATCATTCATTGATTGGGTTTGTGCATTAAGCCCACACCCATTTTCGGAAGATTAGGTTCACCACAACGATAAAAAAGGAAACTTTATTCTCATAAAGAAAGATGCCAAAAATCTATTTGACATTAAAGAACTGCAAAGGATAAATAAAAAACGACAGTAAAACCGTCCCAAAATCCTTTTTCATCACCCCTTCTTTCAGCCCCATTTTTCCCTACATTTGGGCTTTATTTTTTTAGGAGAATAAGCGATGCAAAAAGCGAAATTTGATGCGAAACGTAACTACCGCGAAACCAAGGAACAGGCAGGTTATGTGCCTCGCAAAGAAGCCAATCAACAAACCTACGACACCATTGGTTTTATGTCAGGACTGGAAGTGCACCAACAATTGTTGACCAAGGAAAAAATGTTCTGCCATTGCCCTGCCGGTATTTTTAACCACAGCGACGATTATGATGCCGAGGTCATCCGCCACATGCGTCCCACGCTCAGCGAGTTGGGTGAATACGATGGCACGGCTTTGATGGAGTTTAAAACACGTAAAGAAATTATTTATCGCCTGAAAAATGAAACTGCTTGCACCTACGAAGTAGATGACACACCACCATTTCCATTGAATCGTGAGTCATTGGAGATTGCTTTGGAGATTTCATTACTCTCCAAATTGAATGTGGTGGGAGAGGTGCACATTACCCGCAAACAGTATTTGGATGGAAGCATTCCAACCGGTTTTCAACGGACAGCCATTCTTGGTGTGGAAGGCGAACTGGAACTTCCCCACAAAAAAATTCGTTTGATTCAGTTGAGTATTGAAGAAGATTCCTGCCGTGAAATTTCCGACATCGGCCACACCCGTATATACAAAACCGACCGGCTGGGAATGCCTTTGATCGAAACCGTTACTTATCCCGATTGTATGAATCCGGACGAAGTCATGGAAACCTGCAATTACATTCGTTTCCTGAATCGCAGTACTGGAAAAGTCAGAACAGGAATGGGTGCCGGACGACAAGATGTAAACGTCAGTTGCCGTGGCGGTTCACGAGTAGAAATCAAGGGAGTTGCCCACACCAAATGGATTCCTGAACTTACGCATATCGAAGCTTTCAGACAGTGGTCTTTACTACTGATGCGCGATAGACTGAATGCAAGGGTGAAGAATCCAAAGAAGTGGAAAATCAAACATATTGAACTGGGAAATAAATTGCCATTCGAGAATAAGTTTCTTCGGAAAATGGAAAAGGCCGGCTTTAAATTGATTGCCGTAAACCTGCCTCAATTCCAGGGAATGCTCTCGACTTTTACCCAGCCCGGTAAAATATTTGCCAACGAATTTACGGACCGATTGAAAGTTATCGCTTGTTTGGAAAAACCAAATATGTTTCATTCCGAAGAATTCAAATCTAAATTGAAGAAAAAGGATTGGAAAACCATTACATCGCTGTTAAAATCAAAAGATGGTGATGCGCAAATATTATTCTGGGGACCGGAAGACGATATAGAAACTGCATTGGAAACCATTGAAGAACGCTGCCAAATGGCTTTTGAAGGCATCCCCGAAGAAACCCGGAAATCGTTTGAAGACGGAACAACCATTTTTGAACGGGTACTTCCCGGTGCCGACCGCATGTATCCCGATACTGATTCTGCTCCCATCCCACTGCCAAATACCTACATTCAAAAACTTAACAAAAACCTGCCCGAAGATATTATTGATCGGTATAAAAAAATGAAAAAGTGGGCAATACCCGAAGATACTTATACGTATATTCTTTCCAAGAATTTATTCCCGTTGATTGAACGCATTATTAATGAATTGGATGTTGACCCTGTTTATACCGGGACGTTTATCGGTCATGAATTAAAAGCTGCCGAAGGAAGAAAAAATATTTCTACAGCTTGTAACTATGAATTAATTTTCAAAATGTTTAAGTTCCTGAAGGAAAATGGACTTCATGCACAATTGGCTGAAAAAATGCTTCCCGAAATTATCGAACATCCCAAAATGGATTTTGATTCGGTATTGGCTGCAATAAAATTTAAAAGAATTACCGAAGATGAAATTGTCAATAAAATTCCTTTGCTAAAGGATAAGTTCACCCTTGGCAAAAAGAACATTGACAAAGCTGACGAACAAAACTGGCTGATGGGACAACTGCGACACATTGCCTTGGGAAATATGGATTTAACAGAGTTGAGTAAAAAGATATAGTTCTGGAGATAGTCGTCCGACCACTATACTCCGAATCAAAGAAGTGGTCAGACGACTAAGTTAAGGAAATCAATCACGCATTCAATCAATAAATAATGAGCAACGATATTTTTCAAGGATATAAAGGTGAAGCACTCGAAGTACTGAAAAAGTACCAGGTAAGGGTTTGGGGAACCACCAAAGTAGATACAACCCGTGGTTTTTTTGAAGGAACGGTTTTGCCAAGGGCAGAAAATGACGATGACCAGCACATTGTGGTTAAAATCGTGACAGGCTATAATATCGGCATCGACATTCAGACCATTAACAGCATGGTAGAAACCGGTTATAAAAAAGCCAATTATAAAATCCCTGAAAAACAATTCCCTTTTACCAAAGGACTTCCAAATGTAAAACTTTTTGGAACGGGAGGCACAATTGCTTCCCGGCTTGATTACCGTACAGGAGCTGTTATCCCGGCCTTTTCCCCCGGTGAACTTTATGGTGCTGTTCCCGAATTGGCTGACATATGTAATCTGGATACTGAAAAAATATTTGCTGTGTTCAGTGAAAATATGGGTCCCATGCAATACATCGCATTGGCAAAAGCCATCGGTAAAGAAATTGAAAATGGAATCGATGGCATTGTCATTGGTCACGGTACTGACACGCTGCATCACACTGGTGCTGCCCTTACTTTTATGTGCCAGAACTTGCCTGTTCCAGTCGTACTTGTGGGTTCGCAACGTTCGTCTGACCGGCCCAGTTCCGATGCAGCACTCAACCTGATGCATGCCATGAAAGCTGCCGGCGAATCGGATATTGCTGAAGTAATGGTCTGTATGTTTGGCCCAACTTCTGATGAATATGGCTTGTTACATAAAGGAACACGTGTTCGTAAAATGCACTCTTCTTACCGTTCAACATTCCGTACAATTGGCGATACACCTTTGGCACGGATAAACCGAAAGGAAATTGTTCCCATCAAAAAGAATTACAGCAAACGCCGCAATGATAAGGATGTAAAAATACTGCCCTATTTTTCTGATAAAGTTACGATGTTGTACTATTATCCACACATGCATCCGGATGTGCTGGATGCCATGGTGGATAAAGGATACGAAGGAATTATCTTCGTAGGAACTGGTCTTGGTCATGTGAACAAAGAACTTTACCCTGCCATTGAAAGAGCACAGAAAAAAGGGGTTCATATGTATATGACACTCCAAACTTTATGGGGATATGTGCATATGTTTGTTTACGATACCGGCCGCGATATGATGGCCAAAGGAATCATCCCGGCAGGAAATATGCTTCCTGAAGTTGCATGGGTAAAATTGAGCTGGGTATTGGGACAAACCAAAGACCCTGAAAAAGTAAAAGAAATGATGCTGACTCCGGTGAACGACGAAATCACTCTACGCGAGCCTTATAATGGTTATCTTGTTTATCAGGGCGGTGTTCCTGAAGTGGAGGAATTTGTAAGGAATGTGCATAAATAGAAGTGCCTAGAGTTGGGAGTACTTAGAGTGCCTAAAGTTTATTTTGCTAATTCAATCTTTGCGTTGCCACGCCAGGGCGAAATTATTTCAAATACTGTTTCAGTAACTTCACAAACCCCTCAATATCTTCTTCGGTAGTATCCCAGGAACACATTAACCTGACTTCTTTCCGGCCCATTTCATCTTTTGGGGATTCATTCCAAATATGGAAAAAATATTCTTTTTGCAACTTAGTAATAAGTTCCTCAGGCATGAGCACAAAAAGTCCATTGGCTTTGACTTCCTGTGTAATGTGAAGGGCTGAAAATTGAGCAAGGGATGTCGCTAGTCTTTGAGCCATTTTATTGGCAGCAAGTGCATTTGTTTTCCAAAGATTATCGCTTAAATATCGATCAAATTGTACAGAGATATAACGCATTTTCGAATGCAATTGCATGCCTTGTTTACGGAAGTATTCAAAATCTTTTGCCAATTCTTTGTTGAAGAAAACAACGGCCTCGCCAAACATCAATCCGTTTTTAGTACCGCCAAATGAAAGTACATCAACGCCTGTATCGGTAGTAATACTTTTGAAATCAGTATTTAGTGCAACTGTGGCATTGGCAATGCGTGCGCCATCCAGATGCAGAAACATATTGTTGTCATGGGCAAAATCTGCCAATTCTCGAATTTCATCGGCGGTGTAAATAGTTCCCATTTCGGTAACCTGGGAAATGCTGATAACTTTGGGTTGGGCATGGTGTTGAAAACCGATACTTTTTAAAAAGGGTTTAACTTGATTTGCTGTTATTTTTCCATCGTCAGTTTCAATTTCAATGATTTTACTTCCGAGGAATTTTTCAGGGGCAGCACATTCGTCTTCGTTAATATGTGCTGTTTTGGCTGTTACAACTGCATGGTAGGAATGCATTAGTTGACCCACTCCCAAAACATTGGCTGCTGTGCCATTGTAAACAAAAAATACGGAAATATTTTCACCAAAGTGAGACTTAAACTTTTCAATGGCAGCTTTGTTTGCCGGATCTTCTAACTCACCATAAGCCGGGTTGTGATCAGCATTTACTTCAACAAGTGCCTGCATGATTTCGGGACAAACCCCCGACCAGTTATCACTGGCAAATGATCTTTTTTTGTTCATTTTCAATATTTGTTAATCACCAAAAAGGATGCTTTAAAAATACAGTAAATATTGAAGTAATTGCCTTTTTGACTCACCCCCAGCCCCTCCGAGGAGGGGAGTTGTTCTCTCAAAACTTATGAGCCGGGTTTATTCCCCTCCTTGGAGGGGTCAGGGGTGGGTTTTCATTTCAACATCTCCTTAGTTGAAAGCAACCCACAAGCCGCATCAATATCCTGGCCTCGTGAGGCACGGATAGTTGTTGTAATTCCTTTGGCAATCAGGGCTTCTTTAAATTCCAATAACCGTTCTTCATCCGTGCCTTCAAGTGGTGTATTGGGAATCGGATGAAATCGAATTAAATTGATACGACATTTGATTCCGTTGAGCAAACTTGCCAAGCCGTTTACATGTTTAGGTGTATCATTCAATCCTTTGAAGACAATGTACTCGAACGAGATTCGTCTTTGGTTTTCAAAATCAAATTGTTCAATTGTAGATATTATATCTGCCAATGGAAATTCTTGGTTGACCGGCATCAGTAGTTTCCGCTCCTCATCAAAAGGAGTGTGCAAACTCACTGCAAGGTGGCAATTGCTATGTTCGGCAAATATTTTCATGGCGGGAACAATGCCGATTGTTGACACCGTAATCCGGCGCGGACTCCATCCAAATCCCCAATCGGCAGTAATTATTTGCAGGCTTTGCATCACCGCATCGAGGTTGTCTAATGGCTCGCCCATCCCCATATAAACAAGATTGGTCAGTTGCTGGAATTCAGGAATGCTCCTTACCTGGTTCAAAATTTCCCCGGTAGTAAGGTCTCCCTGCAAGCCCTGTTTTCCGGTCATGCAAAACAGGCATCGGCGCTTGCACCCAATCTGGGTGGAGAGACAGAGCGTTTTTCGTTTTGTTTCAGGAATGAGCGCTGATTCAATAAACTGTCCCGGTTTAATCTCGAAGAGATATTTCTTTGTACCATCGGAAGATTCTTGCACATTGCTAAAAGTCTGTAAACCGAAGTCATACTTTTCTGCTAAAAGTCCCCTTGCTTTTTTTGAAAGGTTGCTCATCTCTTCGATGGAAGTGATGTCTTTTTTATACAACCAATCAGTAATTTGCTTTGCAGTAAATCCGGGCAAGCCCAGCTCAGTTGTAATTTTTTGGATTTGCGACAGTGTTTTTCCAAACAGGGGTTCTTTCATTGTGGGGCTTTCTTTTTTCCGTCAGCAAAATTAGTGTTAATTTGTTAGGCGTGTTGTTAGTCTGGATATTTCATAAACAGGTTGGAAGGATTTTGTTTTACACCCTGCTTCAGCAGGGTGATGTGCTCATACATACTGAACAGACTTTAGCCATTAACCCAATTTATTAATGGCTAAAGCCAAAAAAATGTCTTTATTTTAAGTC
>QMPA01000222.1 GCA_003650365.1 Bacteroidota bacterium
GCCCGCTAAATTATCCCCTGCATTCCACTACCGTATTTATGCTGAAGTTACCGACATTACAGGTGAGGTGCAAATAGCAGAAACCAGCGTTCATGTTGGAGCAGCTTCTATGAAACTTTCTATTAGCCTGGATAAAACCATTGATCGAAAAAATCCGGTTCCTATAACAATTGGTGTGCGTAATTTGTCGGGAGCCCTGGTTGATGCTTCTGTTACAATTACGGTTTTCAAATTGAGTCCTCCAGAGCGTTTGTTGAATAAGCGCGATTGGATGAACCCCGATTTATATACCATTCCCGAAGCCGAATTTAAAAATGATTTCCCTCATGCCATCTACAAAAATGAAGCTGATAAAATGACCTGGAAGCAAACAAATTTGTATTCCGAAACCGTTTTGGTGGAAGGTGAAGGAAAGTTATTTGCTGATAAAATGAGCAGTTTACAGCTTGGTGAATATTTTGTGGAAGCCTCTGCTATTGATAAATATGGTGATACGGTGAAGGCCGAACTTTATTTTACTTTATATGATAGTGATAGCAAGAAACTGGCAGGAAACGAAATCTTCTGGTCAGCACTTTCAAAAGAAGTGGCTGAGCCGGGAGAAACGGTTCAATTGATTGTGGGTTCATCAGCAAAAAAAACAAAGCTGATGTACGAAATTGTAAACGGAAAACAGCTGATTGAAAGAAACTGGATTGTCCTGAATAAAGGGCAGAAAGTCATTGAAATTCCTGTGGAGGAAACTTATCGGGGGAATTTTTCTGTCCACCTGAGTATGGTACGCTTCAACCGTTTGTATACAGAAACACTAACAGTTGAAGTTCCGTTTAGCAATAAGAAATTGGCAGTGACCCTTCAAACCCATCGTGATTATTTAACACCGGGTAAGAAAGAGGAATGGACAATAAAAATACAAGGTCCAGAGGGGGAAGCTGCTGCTGCCGAATTATTGGCCGGCATGTATGATGCTTCTTTAGACCAGTTTCGTTCCAACGCCTGGCAGATGAATTTGTACCATTCAAAAGTTCAATCCCGCTCGTGGACGGGTGCTGTTTTTCAGGCTCAGGCAAACCGTTATTTGAATAATATTAAACCTCCGGTGATTAAACCCGAATTGCAGAATTACCCCGCCATCAATTGGTTTGGGTATTATTTTTACGGTGGAAGACAATATAGAAATATGGATTTTTCCGTTGCTGGCATGTCAGCAAAAAGCCAAAGTGTTGAAGAAGTGGAAGTAGTTGATGATGATGTGGAACAAGAAAGTACCATCCCTAAAGACGACAAAATACCTACAGCAGAACAGAAGCCTGATGAACCGGAAATCACACCTTCCCTACGTACAAACTTTAACGAAACAGCCTTCTTTTACCCCGATCTGAGAACCGACAGCAGTGGAAATATACTGCTTACTTTCACCACACCCGATGCCCTTACCGAATGGAAATTGATGATGCTCGCTACTTCCAAAGATTTGAAAACGGGTACGCTGGTCAAAAAAATAAAAGCACAGAAGGAGTTAATGGTTCTTCCGAATGTTCCACGTTTTGTACGGCAGGGCGACCAATTGGTGTTTACAGCCAAGGTGGTCAATTTCACTGATAAAGAAATGGACGTGCGTACACAGATCGAATTTCTGGATGCCATCAGCATGGAGACAGTCAATATTTTTGCAGAAGGACAAAAGAAATCATCGAGCCTTCATATTGCTGCAAAACAAAATGCACAAGTGAGTTGGACTATTGAAATCCCTGATGATATCAGCATGTTGGCTTATCGCATCAAAGCTACTTCTGAAACTTTCAGCGATGGCGAAGAAAGGATGTTTCCGGTTCTTACCAATCGCATGCTGGTTACCGAAACCCTTCCCATGCCGGTCAATGGCAAGGAAACCAAAAACTTTCGTTTCGACAAATTGGTCAATTCGGGAATGACAATGGGTCTTAGTACGCGAAAGAATTTTCGTTATACTGTGGAGTTTACTTCCAATCCTGCCTGGTATGCCGTGCAGGCTTTGCCTTTTTTAATCGAGGGAAACAAAGAAAGTGCAAATGCCATTTTTAACCGCTACTTTGCCAATACCTTGTCAGCCTTTGTGGCGAATAGTGATCCAAAAATTCAAAGTGTTTTTGAGAGTTGGAAACAGCTGACTCCCGATGCTTTTTTATCAAAACTGCAAAAAAATGAGGAACTAAAAAATGCAGTTATCAATGCGACTCCCTGGGTGTTGGAAGCGGAAGATGAAACAGAACAAAAGCGAAGAATCGGTATTTTGTTTGATCTCAATCGCCTTGCCAATGAACAGCAAACCACAATGAACCGACTGCAGGAAACCCAACTTTCATCGGGAGCCTGGCCCTGGTTTAAAGGTATGCAAGACGACAGATATACCACCCAAAGAATTGTATTGGGCTTAGCAAAACTAAATGCAAAAGGAGTGATTGATGTCAATGCAGACAAACGGCAGTTACAAATGCTGAAAAAGGCAGTCCGTTACTTAGATGGAAGAGTCAGAGAAGATTACGAGAAGCTGAAAAAGAATAATCCAAAAGGCTTGGCGAAAAACCATTTGGGAAGTACGATCATTCAATATCTTTATGCCCGTTCGTTGCTGATTGATCAATTCCCCATCCCGGTAAAAACAGGGGAAGCCTTTGAATATTACACCAGTCAGGCCAAGAAATACTGGTTGAAACAGAATAATTTACTGCAAGGGATGATTGCCCTTTCGCTGAACAGGCTGTCATACCGCAACGAGGCCGAAGCCATTCTTCGTTCGTTAAAAGAACGTTCGTTGCAAAGCGAAGAAATGGGCATGTATTGGCGGCAGCAAAATGGCTGGAATTGGTACCAGGCACCGGTTGAAACACAGGCTATGATGATCGAAGTTTTCAGCGAAATTGGTAATTATCCAAAAGATGTTGAACAAATGAAAGTCTGGTTGCTGAAACAAAAGCAAACCCAAAAATGGAAGACTTCATCGGGGACTGCCGAAGCTGTTTTTGCTTTGTTGATGTACGGTGAAGACTTGCTGGCCAACGACCAATTGGTGAAAGTAAAAGTAGGGTCTGAGTGGATTGAGCCGAAAAAAAATGATGTGGATGTTGAAGCTGGAACAGGCTATTTTAAGACTGCCTGGCAGGGCGAAGCGATTGAAACTGAGATGGGAAATATTGAGGTAATCAATCCCAACAATTCCATTGCCTGGGGCGCGGCTTACTGGCAGTATTTTGAAGATTTGGACAGAATTACCGCACACCAGTCACCACTTTCATTAGAGAAAAAATTATTTATTGAAGAGTTAACAGATGCCGGCCCGATAATCAAACCTCTGGAAGACGGACAACAATTAAAAACCGGTGACAAAGTAATTGTCCGGCTCATTATCCGTACCGATAGAAACATGGAATTTGTCCATTTGAAAGACATGCGGGCCACGGCTTTTGAACCACTGAAAGCCATTTCGGGTTACAATTACAAAGGCGGTTTGGGTTTCTACAAAAACATTACCGATGTGTCAACTGACTTTTTTATGCGCTACCTCCACAAAGGAACTTACGTTTTGGAATACCCATTGTATGTTACTCAGAAAGGAACTTTTAGTAATGGCATTGCCAGTATTCAAAGTATGTACGCCCCTGAGTTTGGGGCGCATTCGTCTGGTTTGAGGATAGAGGTGAAGGGAGATTAAATTTCAGGTGTGGACGCCTGAAACGGGCGAATAACCCAGCGGGTAGACTTTTGTTCCCGCTGGGTTGAGAAGTGTTTTCAAACTGTTAGGTCGCCAACGAGCAATTACAATAAGCTTCAAAAACCCTGCCCTGAAGGACAGGGTAATTGATGAATTTTTCAGATCAGTTACCCAGTGCTTTAGCTCTGGGTTTCTACTAATAAAAAACAACTTCCACCCCGGGATGTGCCGATTTATAAGCTTCGACTTTAGATGCTTTTAACTTGGTATTATAGCATCTGATTATTTTCAGCTTCTCCATCTTTTCAATGGGTTTCAGGCTCTTGATATCCGTATTGTTAATGAATAATTTTTCCAGGTTTTGTAAATCCCGAATGGGTTTTAGGCTTTTGATTTTTGTTCCGGCAATATTCAAAATGCGGAGATAGCTTAGCGTACCCACAAATTCCAAATCTTCAACAGAAGTATTTTCAATATTCACTTCTTCCAGATTGATGAGTTGGTCGAGCGTTGTCAAATCATTAACTGGATTATTGGGCAGATTCAAAACCCGAATATTTGCTAATGCAGTAATGGGCGAAATATCGTTGACCGCAGTTTTGCTCACATTCAGTTCTTCCATCCGTACAAAAAGATGAAGGGGGTTTAGGTTTTGAATAGATAAGTTGTCGTTAACGGTAACAGATGTCAGGTCAACCAATGCTTGTAATTGTTCCGCCGAAGGCTGCTCGTCCATTTTTAAATGATTATGAAAAACCTTTTGCCAGCCCTCGTTCAAATCAGTCCACCAGGCTTGTAGGAGATTACTTTGGTAAATCACCAAACAGGCTGGAATAGTTTGCTGCAATTCCAATACATTCGACTGCTGAATACCACTTCCTTCGGCATAAACAATTTGTAGCCCGCTGCTGTTTTTCAATGGGAGTAAATCGTTCACTCCTGTTTGTTCGCAATGGATTGTTTTTAGGTTTGAGTGTGAACTTAGGGGAGATAAATCTTCCACTTTTGTATTGTTCATATTCAACACTTTAAGGTTTGTTAATCCGCTCAGTGGTGATAAATCAGAAATGGGTGTGTCTTCAATATTCAGCTCTTCCAATCTGTGCAGCATAAGCAGTGGTTCGAGTGTCTCGATTTCTGTATGCCCGGAAAAATTAACAGTGGTTTGATTAATGACAAGGTGCATCTGCTCGGTAGTAATCGGATCGCTGATTGTCATTTTCGATTGGATGATATTTTTGTAAGCTTCTGGCATTTCAATCCACCAATTGCGCAATTTTTCGGTATTGTAAATCACCAGGCAGCTTTCATTTATCTGCATAAATCGTCTGGCTTCTTTCCCATTAATTCCACTGTTATCACAATAAATAATTTTTAGGGAAGTAAGGTTTTCCAGTGGGCTGAGATCAGTAATTCCGGTGTGATTGGCCTGAAGAATCGAAAGCGAAGCAAGGTTTTCCAGGGGATCCAATTGTATAATGGAAGTGCTGTCGATATTCAGGTTTTGTAGTTGAAATAAGGAATCCAGAGAGTTGATATTCTCGAATCCCGAATTTGAAAGATCCAAATATTTTAGTGTGTTTAGTTCCCTTAATTCTTCAGGTTTGTCAAGTGTTATTCCTGAAAGTGATAAATGCGAAAATACAGGTAAATCCACGAGTGGAAGAATACTTTTCACCCTGGAGCTCGATAGGTTTAATGTATTCAATTTTTTGAAATTGGCTGCTACAGAAATGTCCGAAATATTGGTTTGAGAACAATCCAGGTTAGCCAAACTGGAAGCATAACGCAAGTCGTTAATAGATACAACAGTTGAACCGGAACAATTCAATTTTTCCAGCTTATTCAGGTTTCTCAGTGGACTAAGGTCTGTTATTTGCGAATTGGAAAGATTAATTTCGGTCAGTTCAGAAAGTTGCGAAACGGGGACTAAATCTGTGAGCAGGCTGTCAGCGGAAACATCAAGTACTTTCATTCCATCAAGCTGGCGCAAGCGTTTGTAAATAGGTGTAATATCAGCAGGAATGGAATCAGGAACAGCAATAATTACAGTATCAATCAGCTGTACAATATCACCAACAATGGGTCGTGAATTGTCAATACCTTCAAAACTTAAAGTGTCGCCTTCGCTAACAATAACCGAATCGAAAAGTATCCTTTCTTCCGGCCTTTCAATCACTATCAAACTGTCCTCAAAATATACAATACGGCTTAAAGGTAATGTGTCGTAAATCGCATCAACTTGTTCACCAAAAAAGTTTCTCCATTCAACCGACAGATTGTTCCACCAATAGCGGAGTTCCCTTTTTATATCGGGTTGGGTGGTGTACATACTGGCAATTTTTAAATCTTGTTTGTAAGGGTCAAGATTCACTTCCAAATACCTCACCTGGTTGTTGTTCACGGTGTCGTCATCAATCGTAATTCCCTGTAGTTCTCGTGTTGCAGTAACTTTAAAATAAATCTGATTTTTTTCATTGATGAATTGTTCAACCGAATTCACTTCAAAAGTAAAGCTCACTGTTTTATAGAAAAAATCAATATCCTTTAGATAAGCCTGCACATCTTTGCTGATGGGAATTTCTCTGTTTTCATCAAGGTCGTCCTCAATTTGTACCTCATCATTTTCAAACATTTTCA
>QMPA01000223.1 GCA_003650365.1 Bacteroidota bacterium
ACTTCGACAGGGTTAAGTTTAATGGTCTCCCCACTTTCCATATCGATAAATTTAAAGGGACGATCATCGAGGTCAAGTTCTTCTTCCAGTTTTTTGTCAACTACATGAAATAAGATAACCTCGTGCTTAAAATGTTTCAGGTGTTGTAGGGCAGAAAACATCTCATCAATTTTCCCTGTTTCATCCATCATATCACTGAAAATAATCACCAATGAACGCTTGTGCAACATTTCTGCGATGCGGTGCAGCGATGCGGTAACATCTGTCGATTTCTGATCTTTTCCACCTTTAGAGTCAAGCAATCTTTCAAGTTCAGTGTATAAATACCTTTGATGCACCGAACTGGAACGGGCTTGTGTATGCAACTCTACTTCATTGGAAAATAAACTGACACCAACGGCATCTCGTTGCTTTTTCATCAGGTTGATAAGGACTGCCGCTGCATACACCGAAAACGACATTTTATTTGGATTGTCAATGTCTGCTTTTTCCCTTATGGGAAAGAACATAGAAGAAGAGCGGTCGATAATAATCCGGCAACGTAAGTTAGTTTCTTCCTCAAAGCGTTTGACAAACATTTTGTCGGTTCGACCGTATAATTTCCAGTCAACAAAGCGGGTCGATTCACCGGGATTGTAAAGTCTGTGTTCGGCAAATTCAACAGAGAAACCATGAAAAGGGCTTTTGTGCAGGCCGGTAATAAATCCTTCAACAACCTGAGTAGCCAGAAATTCAAGCGAATTAAATGGCTGCAACTTTTCTCTATCGATTATATTCAATGTGATTTGTATTTGTAGTGAACTAAAAAAAGGCTGTACAACGACAGCCTTTCCATAAAAAATAAATCTTCAGAAAACTGTTAAAGGAGTGCTTCCAGTTTCTCCACCAATTTTTGTTTGGGAACAGCACCAACTTGCTTGTCAGCAACTTCACCATTTTTGAAAAAGAGAACAGTTGGAATATTTCTGATTCCAAATTTTCTTGCTGCTTCCGGGTTATGATCCACATCGAGCTTTCCTACTACTGCAGTCTCGCTGTAATCTTCTCCTATTTCCTGAACAATGGGACCAACCATTCGGCAAGGTCCGCACCAAACTGCCCAAAAGTCAACAATTACCGGTTTGTCTGATTTCAATACAAGTGCTTCAAAATTAGCGTCTGTGATTTCTAATGCCATGATATTTCTGTTTTTTTGATTAATCTGCGCAAAGGTAAAAGATTAATGTTTGCCTTTTGCATGGGTTGTTGAAAATATGTTTGTTTTTAAATAACTCCTAATTTATCTTGTATTCCAACTGCTCGAATGCATCCAGCGCATGAACAAACATGCGTGGTTCTATTTTTACTGATGAAGATTTTGTTTGCAGTAAAATACCGGCTTCCTTATCTCTCAGGAAAATCTGGAGCTCACAATCACCACTATTATTTGTTGTCAACAGCTTGAACTTATTGGTAAAATCATTGTTCACATTGGCAACATCAATGGTTATGGCAATATTTTTTGTCAAGCGGGACATGGCTTCGCCCAACAGAAAAATATCTGAGATTTGAATATTCAGGTTACCAGGCTGATTATAACGCTCCTCAATATTGGCCACCACAAAAACATTGTTACCCAATTCCAGCATGTGTTTTTTCTTCAAATATTCCTCAGAAAATAACATTAAATTATGGCTACCTGTGAAATCTTCGATGGTAATAATTCCATAAGCCGAACCATTTCTTGCCAGTTTTTCTACCGACTCGCTAATCATTCCCGCGAACATTACTTTTTGGCCTTTTAAAGCGGCCAGGTCATTTCGCAGGCGGTTGACTTCAATATTACAGAAACGGTTCATCGTCAGTCGGAATTCATTTAAAGGATGCCCTGAAATATAAAATCCCGTTACCTGTTTTTCCATCTTCAATTGAAAAGGAAGTGACCATTGCGGACAAAGTGGAATTTCGGGATCTTGTACCTCAAATGCATCCGAATCGCCAAACAGGGAAGTTTGTTGGGAATTTTTTTGCTCCTGGAAACTAACTCCAAACCTGATTACATTTTCAATAAAAGTAAGGCTACTTTCATTCTCTTTATAGAAATATTGTGCCCGATGTGTATCGGAAAATCCATCGAATGCCCCGGCCATAGCAAGTGCCTCAAAACTCCTCTTATTAACAGCACGCAGATTGACCCTTTTGGCAAAATCAAAAATATTTTTGAAGGACCCATTCTCAGTACGCTCTTCAACAATCTGTTCTACTGCGGCCTCCCCCACTCCTTTAATGGCAGCCATTCCGAAACGGATAACATTTTCACCTGTAACCGTAAACTTTTTTCCACTCTCGTTTACATCAGGTCTGAGAACAGAGATTCCCATGCGGTTTGCTTCGCTGGTATATTGGGCAATCTTTTTAATATCGTGGAGGTTACGGCTAAGGTTGGCCGCCATAAACTCAGCAGGATAATGTGTCTTCAGATAAGCCGTTTGGTAGGATAAATGCGAATAACAAGTGGCATGTGATTTATTAAAAGCGTAATTTGCAAAGGCTTCCCAGTCAGTCCAAACTTTCAAAACTTTGTCTTTTGCCAAGCCATTTTTCTCACAGCCTTCGATGAACTTCACTTTAAGTTTTTCCATCTCGGCTTTTTTCTTCTTACCCATTGCTTTGCGCAGGGAGTCGGATTGTCCTCGGGTAAAACCGGCCATTAATCTGGAGAGCAACATCACCTGTTCCTGGTATACAGTAATGCCATAAGTCTCCTTCAAAATCTCTTCCATTATGGGCAGATCGTAAGTAATCTCTTCACGCCCGTGTTTGCGGTTGATAAAATTGGGGATATAATCCATTGGCCCGGGACGGTAAAGGGCATTCATGGCAATAAGGTCTTCGAAACGTGTTGGTTTTAAATCCTTCAGATGCTTTTGCATGCCATCCGATTCGAATTGAAACAGGGCGGATGTCTCTCCCCTACTATACAATTCGTAAGTTGCTTTATCATCGAATGGAATCGTGTTGATATCAAGATCGAGGTCCTTCGACATTTTTATATTTTCAAGTGTGTCGCGAACAATGGAAAGGGTTTTTAATCCAAGAAAATCCATTTTTAACAAACCGATGGACTCGATAAATTTTCCATCCAACTGGGTGGCATAATTCAGCACCGAATCTTTTACAGTGGATATTGGTACATAATTATTCAAATCCTCTTTACTGATAATAATTCCACAGGCGTGGGTGCCTGTATTGCGTACCGATCCTTCAAGTGTCATCGCATTTTTAATCACCGACGACACTTCGGGTTTCCCTTTTTCCAATTCATTTTTCAGTTCCGGAACTTCTTTCAAAGCTTGTTTGAGTGTTACACCCGGACGGTCAGGAACCATTTTTGCCAAACGGTCAGCTTCAGAAAGGGGAAGTTTTTGCACACGTGCCACATCTCTCAGGGCCATCTTTGCAGCCATTGTTCCAAAAGTAATGAGGTGGGCAACTCTTTTTTCACCATATTTTTCTGATACCCATGCCAGCACTTTTTCCCTGCCGTCGTCATCGAAATCAATGTCAATATCTGGCATCGAAATCCTATCGGGATTCAGGAAACGCTCGAAAAGTAAATTGTATTTTAAGGGGTCAATATCAGTTATTCGAAGGCAATACGACACAACCGATCCCGCTGCACTTCCCCTACCCGGTCCGATTATCACATCCATTTTACGGGCTGCATTCAGGAAGTCCCATACAATAAGAAAGTAATCGGGGAAGCCCATATTTTTGATTGTTTCCAGCTCGAAGTCAATACGTTCTTTTATTTCTGTCGTGACTTCTTCGTAACGAATTTTTGCCCCTTCATAAGAAATGTTCCGGAGGTAATCATCGGCATCACTAAAACCTTCCGGGATAGAAAATTCGGGCATGATGGGCTTGTGATTGAGTTCATAAAGCTCAATCTTATCGACCACTTCCATGGTATTGGCAAGCACCTGTGGAAGATCGGCAAAAAGCTCCGCCATTTCTTTACGGGTTTTGAACCATTCCTGCCGTGTGTAGCGCATGCGCCGTGGGTCATCCAGGTCTTTGGCAGTACCAATGCAGATTAATCTGTCGTGGGCACCGGCATCTTCTTTGTTAATAAAGTGAGCATCGTTGGTAGCCACAACTTTTACATTGAATTTTTCGGCCATCCCCAACAATACTTTATTGACAAAAACCTGGTCATCAAAAACTTTTCTATCCATTTCAGGATCGCCTGTTGGATGACGCTGTAATTCCAGGTAAAAATCATCACCGAAAATACTCTGATATTCAAGCAATGCCTGTTCTGCTTTATCCTCCCCCTCATTTATTATTTTTTGAGGAATTTCACCACCCAAACATGCAGAAAGTGCAATAAGTCCTTCGCTATGTTTTCTCAACAAATCCTTATCAATACGGGGTTTATAATAGTATCCATCTGTCCATCCGGCAGAAACCAAAAGCATCAGGTTTTCGTAACCTTTGCGGTTTTTTGCGAGGAGAACCAAATGCCAGCCCGAACCATCTATTTTACTTTCCTTCAATTCCATTTTCCTTCGGGCGACATAAACTTCGCAACCAAGGATTGGTTTTATACCCAAATTCGTAGCCACATCATGGAATTTCTTCACCCCATACATTGCCCCATGATCAGTAATGGCAACTGCCTGCTGTCCATCGTCTTTCGCTTTTTGTAGCAAAGAAGGAATATCTGAAAGACCATCTAGTACCGAAAACTGGGTATGTACATGCAAGTGGGCAAAAAGGACATCTTCCAATTCGGCACTTTCTGATACCGTCTCTTCGTTTACTTCTTGGATAGCTTCTGGCTGCTCGTCTTCATGAAATGGTTCGACAGTTATGCCAACGGCTTGAATAGTTTCAGTATTTAGTTTTTGAAACGCATCGACAACTTCCTGATTTAGTTTCAGCATAGGTGCTGTTATAATATCAAGCCGGATGAGTTCGAGAAAACAACGGGCAGTTGCCTGCACATCGGCAGAAGCATTGTGGGCTGCATCGAAACCTTCTCCAAATAATTTCTGGTGTAATTCTCCCAAATTGGGCCACTTATATTTACCACCTCTTCCCCCCGGCAATGCACAATAATTTGTCGAAGCATTTTTGGTATCCACAACATTTTTATCAAATAAAGTTGTCTCCATTTGCTTGCGGATAAATTCAGCACCCATGATACTATTGTCGAATTCGATATTGTGCCCCGAAATAGTGGAAACAGATTCGAGTGCCTTATTGAATTCCGATAAAACAAATTCCAGTTCCTGCCCCTCTTTTTGGGCACGTTCCGTTGAAATTCCGTGAATTTTCTCAGAACCATATGGAATAGTAAATCCTTCGGGTCGGACAATGAAATTTTTTATGTCCACCACCTCTCCTTTTTCGTCATGGATTTGCCAGGCCAATTGGACCAATCGCGGCCAGTTTTCTGAATCGGTTAAGGGTGCTTTATAATCTTTTGGAAGGCCTGTCGTTTCGGTATCGTAAATAAGGAACATGGATTTTCTCTTTCGGTTTGGATGAACAATAAATCAAATAGAATAATTGCAACGTGCTGCTATAATGATTCTTACAAAATCTTTTGTTGCTGAACAAAATTAATTAAATAGTTCTCGGGATGAGGTGGTGTTAATAACTTTAGGTGGGATTCTTGCAACAACGCAGCGGCGCAGCGAATAGTTTATTGGTATTCAGTATTTTTGTGGGAAAGAAAAAAAATAAACAAGTTGATTGGAGTTTTATGAATGAAAGAATCATCCTGTCTCGTGAAGACATTACAAAGATGCCAGTAGATGCGATTGTAAACGCAGCCAATTCAAAACTGGCTGGGGGAGGTGGCGTGGATGGTGCTATTCATCGTGCAGCCGGTGCCGAATTATTGGAAGCCTGCAATTTATTAAATGGTTGCCAGACAGGTTCAGCTAAAATCACCAAAGGTTTCAGTCTTCCGGCAAAATTTGTTATCCATGCCGTTGGCCCCGTTTGGCGGGGAGGGAATAATGATGAAGCTGAATTACTGGCCAGCTGTTACCTGACAAGCCTTCAATTAGCAAAAGAGAAGCATTGTAAAACAATTGCTTTTTCAAATATCAGCACTGGCATTTATGGTTTCCCAAAAAGGGAGGCAGCAGTTATTGCCATTGATACAGTACGCAAATTCCTGAAAGAAAACACCTCGCCCGAACAAGTATGTTTTGTTTGTTTTGATGAGGAGAATTTTTTAATTTATAAGGAGTTGATGTAGGACCCCACCCCGGCCCTCCCCCGAGCTACGGTGTACCCACATCTTTTACAAGATTAATTCCTTCTA
>QMPA01000224.1 GCA_003650365.1 Bacteroidota bacterium
CGACATCTTGTTTAGAAGTCGTTTCGTCGATGCTGATACCAATGTGTTTTTCGCCTTCAAAATATCTGAAATTGATTTCATGTGCAATGGCAACTTCTTTCAGTTTTTCAAAAGAAACTGATTCAGGAATCTTCAAATAAAGAGTGTCGAAGAAATATTTATTCTCCTCTTTATACCCGAGTTTTTCAACTGCTATTGATAGGTCAACTGCCAGCGAATGAATATCAGAAGCAATATTTAAAAGGCCTTCTTTTCCATGATAAACGCCATAAAATCCAGCCATGATGGCCAATAGTGCTTGTGCAGTACAAATGTTCGAAGTTGCCCTTTCGCGCTTGATATGTTGCTCGCGGGTTTGCAATGCCATCCGCAACGCATCATTGCCGTTTTTGTCTTTTGAAATACCAATAATCCTTCCGGGGATATGGCGTTTGTATTTTTCGGTAGTAGCAAAATATGCAGCATGTGGGCCACCGAATCCAAGGGGAACACCAAATCGTTGTGAGCTTCCGAATACGACATCGGCACCCCATTCGCCGGGAGGTTGAAGTAGAACAAGACTCATCAAATCGGCGGCAACAGCTAGCGGAATACTTTTTTCATTGGCTTCTTTAACAAGGGAAGTATTGTCTATTATTTCCCCTGTTTGATTAGGGTATTGCAACATGCAACCGAATACTTTATCAGTAAAATCAAAATCGTCTGGATTGGAAAAAACCAATTCAATTCCTTTGGATGCAGCACGGATTTTTAAAATATCGATACTTTGTGGAAATAAATTTTCTGATACCAAAAATACGTTGGCTTCGGCTTTCACAAGCGGTCGGGGGCGTGCATGGAAAAACATCAGCATGGCTTCTGCTGCTGCAGTGCCTTCATCCAGCAAAGAAGCATTCGCCAGCGGTAATCCAGTCAGATCGGCGATCATACTTTGAAAGTTGAGTAACGCCTCTAATCTTCCCTGTGAAATCTCAGCCTGATAGGGTGTGTACGAAGTGTACCAACCCGGATTTTCAAACACATTCCGTAAAATAACCGGAGGGACAATCGTATTGTAATAACCCAATCCGATGAAGGTTTTAAACAGCTTGTTTTTGGCTGCTATTTTACGAATCAACTTTCCGTATTCGTATTCGCTGATTCCCTCTTCAAGCTTTAAGGATTCTTTTAAGCGGATACCTTCCGGGACAGTTTCATCGATTAATTGATCAACGGAATCGATACCCATGCTTTCCAGCATTTTTTCTACATCGGCCTCACGCGGGCCATTGTGGCGACTGATAAAATTATTGGCGATCATTTGCGAATTATTTATAATCTAAATACCTGATAATTAACTATTTCAAATTGCTGCCTTTGCTTGGCGCAGCATTGCGCGAAATTAAGAATCTTTGGGGAGACTTATGCTGTTTTTGGTGAGAATTTGATAGTCAAGGCTTCACTCTCTTATCAGCTTAAAAGTGAAGACTTGACTGCCGGACTTTCACTCTCTTATCAGCTTAAAAGTGAAGCCTTGACTGCCGGACTTTCACTCTCTTATCAGCTTAAAAGTGAAGCCTTGACTGCCGGACTTTCACTCTCTTATCAGCTTAAGAGTGAAGCCTTGACTGCCGGACTTTCACTCTTTTATCAGCTTAAGAGTGAAGCCTTGACTGCCGGACTTTCACTCTTTTATCAGCTTAAAAGTGAGGCTTTTGCAGCTTAACCATTGGCGAATAAAAAAGGGAGCCAAATTCATCAGCTCCCTTTTTTCAATCTCAAACAGAAAATTATCCTTTAATCCGCATTTTATAGAACGATCTCCAGACAAAGTACAGTGCGATTATCAAAAATGCACCACCTACATAATAGGCTACACCCCTGAATTGTGGAGCAATGGCAATTTCCATGGCCAGCAATCCAAACAATGTGCTGAACTTAATAATCGGGTTCAATGCGACGGAAGAAGTATCTTTATAAGGATCACCTACGGTATCACCTACTACAACAGCATCGTGAAGTGGAGTACCTTTTTCCTTCATATCTACTTCAACTATCTTTTTGGCATTGTCCCATGAACCACCAGCATTGGCCATAAAGATGGCCTGGAAAAGACCAAAGAAAGCAATTGAAAGCAAGTATCCTATAAACATAGATACAGGGAGTGACAATTCGATCACCTTCTTATGAATTTCAGGATCTCCAATATTGGAAATCATCTCATCAGTAAGACCAACAGGTGACGATAAAAATGCGAAAGCCAAAGCAAAAGAGAAGATGGCAATAAAAATATTCCACATCCCTTTTTGTGCATAAATTGTACAAATCTTCACAACAGCTTTTGATTTTTCAACATCTGCTTTTCTTGGGGCATCGGGGTCGAGGTTGATGTTGTGCTTGATAAATTCAACCGCACGTGCAGCACCCGTAGTTACAGCTTGTATTGAAGCACCGGTAAACCAGTAAACCACAGCACCACCCAATAAAAATCCCATAATTGTGTAAGGGTTCAGTAGGTTCAGAATTTCTTCAGGTTTGACGCCTAAAGTATGCTCGATTACCAGAATTAGAGCAAAAATCATGGTTGTAGCACCTACCACAGCGGTACCAATAAGTACTGGTTTTGCAGTTGCTTTAAAGGTATTCCCGGCACCATCATTGGCTTCAAGGTAATATTTCGATTTCTCAAAGTCAGGGGTAAAACCAAAGTCCCTTTCAATTTCAGGGGTTACTTCTTTTTGGTTTTCTTCAATCAGCGAAAGCTCATAAATAGATTGTGCATTATCGGTTACAGGACCATAACTGTCAACAGCAATGGTGACAGGACCCATTCCCAGCATACCAAAGGCCACAAGGCCAAAAGCAAAGATGGATGGATAAATCATAAATGTGTCGAGTCCGAATGTACTGGCATAATATGCAATAAACATCAAAGCGAAGAAAACCATACCAATCCAGAATGCACTGAAGTTTCCGGATACCAATCCTGACAAAATATTTAGTGAGGCCCCACCTTCTTTAGATGCCTCAACTACTTCTTTAACATGTGTTGATTTTGGGCTGGTAAACATCTTTGTAAATTCAGGGATTAAGGCTGCACCCAATGTTCCGGCACTAATAATTACCGAAAGGCTGATCCATAAATTGTGTGGAAGATCATAAATAGTAAGGTAACTGACGATAAAAGTAACAGCAATCGAAAGCAGGGAAGTAATCCAAACTAAAGAGGTCAGTGGCTTTTCAACATCAAGCTCATCAACATTGTTGTATTTTGCTTTGGTAATTGCACCATTAATCCAGAAAGAAACAATAGAAGTAACAATCATTAAAATACGCATGACAAAAATCCATGTAAGCAGTTCAACTTTGTTGGCTTCACCAAGTGCAGTATCAGGAAGGGCAAGCAGGATAAATGAAATCAGGGCAACACCTGTTACACCATAAGTTTCAAATCCATCAGCCGTCGGGCCTACACTGTCGCCGGCATTGTCGCCAACACAGTCAGCAATAGTTCCCGGGTTACGTGGGTCGTCTTCACCAATCTTGAAAATCACTTTCATCAGGTCAGAACCGATGTCGGCAATCTTTGTAAAAATACCACCGGCAATTCTAAGGACGGAAGCACCGAGCGATTCGCCAATGGCAAAACCAATAAAACTGGCGCCGGCATATTCTCCGGGAACAAACAAAAGGATAATCAGCATCATCAGCAGTTCGAGGGAAATCAGCACAACGCCAATACTCATTCCGGCATTTAATGGAATATTAAGCAGTTTAATGGGTTTTCTTTCGAGGGAAGCAAAAGCCATTCTTGCGTTGGCCAAAGTATTCATCCTGATACCAAACCATGCAACTGCATAGGATCCGAGGATTCCGATAACGGTCCAACCGAGAATCATTGCCACACCACCTATTCCGAAATTGGCATCAGAAAGCCATCCGAAATAAAATGCAACGGCAGATCCAATAAACAAAAACAGGATAGCAAGAAATTTACCCTGTTGTAGCAAGTAGGTTTTTGCAGTTTCAAAAATAACCTGGGCTACATCGAGCATCGACTCGTGTGCCCTGATTTTTTTAACCTGAACAAACTGGTACAGTCCGAACATAAATCCTGCAAATGTGATCAGGAAACCCCAATACAGAATTGTCTGACTTTTAACTCCCTCAGGAATAACTAAGTCTGCCTCGCTGGCCGATGCCAAAATTGGCACTGACAGCAATGCTAAAAATGATAGAATTTTTTTCATAATGATAATTTAATTTACAAATACAATTAATTTCAGATGCTAATTTTAAATCGTTTGCGATAAGGAAGGCGTTAAAATAGAAAAATCGCTTAATATCAAAGTCGTATTCTGTAAATTCTTATCAAAAGAAATTGACATTTTGATTTGTTCTAAACAAGCTTCCTGAAGGCTTGGAATAATTAGGTTTAGCAAGTTGCCAGCCAACATTATTACTTTAAGCAAAAACAATTCATAATTTCTACCATCCAATAGAATTGTTTTCTACTTTTATCCATTCATTTTTAAGAGGTCGATGAAGAAGGTAAAACTTGAAATTGTGGGGATGTCGTACAGCCAATCTTCCAGTGGTGCGTACGCTTTAATACTGGGGATCTCAGGCGAAAGTCGCCGCTTACCAATTATTATTGGTGGCTTCGAAGCACAAGCCATTGCCATCGAATTGGAAAAAATGAAACCTACCCGCCCACTTACACACGATTTGTTTAAGAGTTTTGCCGACCATTTTGAGATTAAAGTCGTTGAGGTTGTTATCAATAAATTTGAAGAAGGTATCTTTTTCTCAAAATTAGTTTGCGAAACCGGTGGAGATATCACTGAAATTGACAGTAGAACTTCTGATGCCGTTGCCCTGGCCATTCGCTTCGATTGTCCTATTTATGCCTATGAAAGTATTCTGAATGAAGCCGCAATTGATATGGATTCTGATTCGCTTGAGCCTGAAAAAGATGTGGACGAAGCCGGACAAGAAGATATTGAAACCACCGGAAAGTATGAAGATTACTTAGTTGAAGAATTAGCCGAAATGCTGAAGAAAGCTATTGCTGAAGAACAATACGAGGAAGCTTCACGGTTGCGGGATGAAATCAACAAGAGGAAAGAAAAGCTGGATTAATGCCGTCTCCGTTTCATGCGTTCTTGTCCTGTTTCAGGCGTCCACGCCTGAAAACTTAAAGATCAACCCTCTGTTTCCAGTGTCCACAATAAAAACCTAATACCACTTTTTTCGAGCGTGGACGCTCGAAACAGGGGGTTGCTCTATACTGTTTTGCCTTTGAGCGTGGACGCTCGAAGCAGGGGGGGGTGAATTAATGTTTCACCGCAACCATTTCTTCCCGATTGTGTTCGTGCTTGAAGAAAATAGCAAACAAAATAGTAATCGCCAATGCGTAGGCCGCAAATGTGAGCCAGATGCCTTGCCACTCATAATTGCCATTCCCATCTTTGAAGAAATTATCGATAATTAAACCGCTACTCCAACTTCCCAGAATAGCGCCGAACCCATTGGTCATCATCATAAAAACACCCTGGGCACTGGCACGGATACTGGAATCGGTTTGTGTTTCGACAAATAAAGAACCCGAAATATTAAAGAAATCAAAAGCCATTCCATAAACAATATTCGATAAAATAATCATCCAAAGCAATTCGGCTGGGTTTCCAAAACCAAAAAGTGCAAAGCGCAATACCCAGGCTACCATGCTGATCAGCATTACTTTCTTAATTCCAAAACGTCTCAGGAAAAAAGGGATGGCCAGAATAAACAAGGTCTCCGACATTTGTGAAATAGACATAATAATGGCCGGGTATTCTATTGTCAGCAAATCTTTGTACTCCGGAATTTTTGCAAAATCATGCAAAAAAGTATCGCCGTAGGCATTGGTTAATTGTAAGGATGCACCCAAAAGCATAGAAAAAATAAAGAACAAAGCCATCTTACTGTTCTTGAATAAAGTAAAAGCTTTTAGACCTAAAGATTCAACAAATGACTTTGTTTTAACATTCTTACTAATCTCACACTTCGGGAGCGTGAAAGAAAAGAGACCAAGAGCCAAAGAAGCAGCTGACGCGACATAAAACTGCATGGCCGAAGTTTCAATTTTTAGAAGACTGACTGTCCACATGGCAACGATAAAACCGATGGTTCCAAATACACGTATTGGGGGGTAATTTTTTATGATATCCAGGTTTGCGCCTTGCAAAGCAGAATAAGCCACAG
>QMPA01000225.1 GCA_003650365.1 Bacteroidota bacterium
GATGAGTAATCATCGGTATATTCAAAAGTTTGGGCATCAACTGAGTCGATTGGTAAATCGGGTTCATCTTCCCCCATCATCCTGAAGATGTAATACTTTTCCACATCAACATCCCAACCTTCAAAAGGAGTCCATTGCAAATGGTTGGTCTGGTCGTCAATAATCTCTCCTGTCAGATGAATGGTTTTCAGGGTATTGGACTCCAGTTTTTCAATATTGCAACTGTCGAGCACTTTGATAAAATAATCATAAGATCCTGTAGAAGGATCTACGTTTGGATCGATATAAACAAGTGGGTTTTTATTCACTTCCCCACGTGCAATACTCGCTATTTTTAATGGAGTTGATGTGCCGGGATCAATTCGGTAGATTTCCCAAAAACAGGATGGGACATCCAAATCAACTTCGACAATAATTTCTATTTCCTGCGATGGCAAAACACTGGCATTGGCGAGGTAAATAAATTGGGGTTCAATGTATTCTTTGGTAATAATTTCGTGTCGGCAAGTGGAGGAGCTTCCGTTAGCAAATATTGCGCGAATGTAATAGGTATAGCTGGTTCCGTTGCTGACATTGGGTTGTATAAAAACGCTTTCGGTTGTTTCGCCGGCAATCTGAAAATCTCCCCCGTTTTCGCTTACCCAAATTTGATAAACCGATGGATCGGGGAAGCGGTATTTTGTCCAGTTAACAGTGATTGATTCGTCACATACATTGAATACCAATTGCTCAATACGAATATTCCGCCGTTCTTTGTTTTCTTCTTTTGGCCCGCTGCTCCCACAAGTGTCGATGGTGGCAACAGAATAAGCAATGCTTTCGCTGCAACCGTCAGAAGTGGTATCGGCATAAAAAGTAGTGTTCAATCCATAAACGGTATCAATCGGTTTCCAAATCGATTCCCAACGGTAAATTATATAGGCTGCTGCGGTTGATACAGATTGCCATCCAATTACGATATGTTCGTTGGCATCTACACTGATGGAATCGATAAACGGAATGGCAGGTTCTACAACATTTTTAAACCAATTGCCACTAACATTTGAAATTGAAGTACATGCATTGGTATTTTCTATTTCTATTTTGAAGTTGATGGAGTCGAAACATACGATGACGGGCATTGAAAAATTGGTGTTTTCTGTTGAATTCACCAAATTCCAGATTCCTGTAGGATAGTCCCAATAAATATTATAAGTGGAGGAAGACTCATTCGGCAGTGGATTGCTCACTGCATTCCAAAAAAGGTCGGCCTGGTTAAAGTCGGGATCGTGGTTGTCTAATTGCAGGTAGATTGACTGTAAAGTTTCCGAAGTGAATGTCTGACTGCTGTAAGCAGTTTCGATATAATAATAGCGAGAACCATTATTGGCCAGGGCATTAATGTGGATGTATGAAATATTTCCTGTTGTCCCTCCGGGAACTGCATCTATTTGTATGAATGTACCCCCGTTGAGCGAAAAATAAATACGGTATTCATTTACATCAACGGCATCGGGTGGGGCAATAAAAGTGAGTTGAGTACTGCCGTCAGCATTTACTTCAATACAAGTAAAGGTGGCCGAACTCTGTGCTACAGCAGTTGCTGAAGACAGCAGTATAAAAAGTGCGAGAAGCCAAAAGTAGTTTTTCATTGGTTTGGTAGTTAATTTATGCAGAGGTCTGTTGAAGCATCTTTACTTATCTTTTCTCACCCATTTCTCCGACAACAAGCTGGTGCAAATCATCAATTTGCAGGTATTTATTGGCGGTTTCAATTAATTGTTCAGCATCAGTGCTCAGTATTTCTTTTAGGCTATTTTGGTAAAAATCAAAACCAAGTCCAAAATCCCTGGCTGCCCGATAGCCTTCTGCAAGGGCAAAGGGCCCGTCGAGATTACGCAGGAAAGTGCCGTAAATGTAGTTCTTAACGAGATCAAGTTCTTTACTGCCAACTCTCTTTTCCCGAAGCAGTTTTATTTCTCTGTAAATCTCGGTGAGTGCAGCCTGTGTGTGTTTGGCATTTACTTCAGTAGCTATTGCAAAAAAGCCATTGTGAATATAATTCGCTACAAATGAATTCACACCGTAAGTATAACCTTTATCTTCTCGCAGATTCGACATCAGGCGTGAACCAAAAAAGCCACCCAAAATTGTGTTCAGCAAAATAAAACGATTGTAATCGGGATGTAATTTGCCCACCATTTGCCTGCCGATGCGGATGGCCGATTGCATGCTCCCTTTTTTTTCTATAAACTGTTCCTGAACGGGATTGATTGAAGTATAATTTTGCTGAGGATGAACAATGCTGTTGCCTGATTTACCCTCACTACAAAAGTGTCTTTCTATCAATTCCTTAACCGAAGCATCTACCAGTCCACTCAAAATAAAGTAAGAATTTTCAGGAACGTAATATTTGCTGTAAAAATCAATTAAGTCCTGCCTGTTCAAACGGTCAAAATCTTCCACTTCAAGTACCTGACCATAAGCCGTGTTTTTGCCAAATACCAATTGATTAAATTCCTGTGAAGCTTTGTAGCGCACTTTTTCAATATTTACCAAAAACTCTTGTCTTCTACGCTCCAGGTGAATTTGTAATTCTTCCTCTGGGAAAATGGCTTTGTTAAACATTTCGGCCATTATTGGAAGTAAATCGGGCAAGTATTTTGTGAGAGAAAAAAGTGTAAGGCTGCTGGTGTCTTTGCTTGTGTTCACATCAAAATAAGCACCGTAGTAATCGAGTTTTTCGGCCAGTTGTGCGGAGTTCAGACTTTTTGTTCCTTCCCGTAAAAGACTGCCAACGCTATCTGCCACCAGTTTCTTCTTTTGGTGAGCAGAACTTGCACGAAGCACAAGATCGACACGTGTTACTGCTTCATCGCCCGCATCAATAATGTACACCTTAACACCGTTTTTAAGGGTTAGGCATTCCGGCTCATTCAGTTCGAGCTGAGTGCTTATTCCGAGATTGGGTATTTTAGTTCTGTCTAACATTAAATAGTGGATCTACTATCATTTTCGTGGAAAATCACAATAATTTATTCTTTGTTTTTTAATTTGTAGAAATGCCTAAATGCATTAATGATTGAATATTTAAATAGCTGACTGTAAACATAATATGCTTTTTAAATTTTATCTTGTGTGGAGAAACACTTATTCTTGCATTTGCTCATTTTTTTCAACCTCATAAAACAATATATTCCTTTTGTTTTCTGCAAACAACAGCGAAGCTTCCTCACGGATTTGATTGCGGTTGACCTTCCGGTATTTTCCAATTTCAAGATTTAAACGTTCAGCTTCACCAAGCATTTCAAAGTAAGCCAGGTTCATGGCTTTATTTAAAACGGATAGTTTAGAGAAGATGAGGTTTGACTCAATTTTATTCTTCACCTTTTGTAGTTCCTCTTCACGAACAAGCTTTGATGACAATATATTCAATTGTGCCTGAATGGCACTTTCCGCTTTCTTACCTGATGTGCCGTTTATTAATTTCCCGGAAACGATAAAAAGCCCTTTGTCAATATCACCAGTTACAAAAGCATTGATATCAGAAAACAATTGATCTTTTTTTACAAGATTTTGAAACAGACGAGATGAGTTGCCGTTAGACAATATATCAGAGATAAGGTCTTGACAATAAAATCGTTCGTCAGTTCTGGCAGACATAGGCCAGGCCATATAAATGGCATTTTGTGGAACAGGACGTTCTACGGTCAATGTTCTTGAGCTAATTTGTTCCGGTTCAACCGGATAAATATTTTTCGGCATATTTCCTGCCGGGATGGGTTCAAACCATTTTTCGGCAAGTGTTTTAATGTATTCGGTTTCCACATTGCCGGCAATACTTAAAATGGCATTATCAGGTCGGTAGTACTTTTCGTAGAAGGTTTTTACATCTTCCATTGTTGCTTTCTGAATGTGGTTCACATCTTTTCCTATCGTATTCCATCGGTAAGGATGCTTTTTATAAGTCAGTGGTTTCAGTAATAAATAGACATCGCCATAAGGTTGGTTTAGGTAGTTTTGTTTAAATTCTTCAATAACAACCTGCCGCTGCACTTCAAGACTTTTGGGGGTAAATGCCAGTGATAACATGCGATCAGATTCCAGCCAGAAAGCAGTTTCAAGGTTGCTTGTTGGAATGGTCAAATAATAATCTGTAAAATCGCTGTTCGTAAAAGCATTGTTTTCTCCACCTGCTTTCTGTAAAGGTTCATCGTATTTTGGAATGTTTATCGAACCACCAAACATCAGGTGTTCAAATAAATGCGCAAAGCCGGTTTTGTTTGGATGCTCATCCCTTGAACCTACTTTGTAAATCAGGTTCATAGCCGTCATCGGTGTATTGCTGTCGTGATGAACAAGTACCGTCAGGCCATTTTTTAAGATGAATTTATCAAACTTTACCATTTCATAGTTGTTAGTTGCCAGTGATGAGTTGTTAGTATTTGAGTGTTGTCAAATATAGAGTTTGCAAACATAACAATCATAACTCAAAGACCGTGGATTTTATTATAAGAAGGCTTGCTGAAAAATTGACATACACTTTGAAGACCAAATCTTCGTACCTAGCTAAAAATATTAATACTTTTGTAATTCCTTCATTTTAGTAAAATGATAAAGGAATAAAAACCGGTATACACAAATAAATCAATGATAAGATGGAAAGAGACCAAAAAATATTCGACCTGATTAAGCAGGAAAAAGAACGTCAAATGAATGGCATTGAACTCATTGCTTCTGAAAACTTTGTTAGCGAGCAAGTGCTCGAAGCCATGGGATCGGTAATGACTAACAAATATGCCGAAGGTTATCCGGGCAAAAGGTATTATGGTGGCTGCGAAGTGGTTGACCAAAGTGAGCAACTCGCTATCGACCGTGCCTGCGAATTGTTCGATGCCGAATATGCCAATGTGCAGCCGCACTCTGGTGCTCAGGCCAATATGGCTGTTTTTCTGGCTTGCCTGAAGCCGGGAGATACTTTTATGGGTCTTGATCTTTCGCATGGCGGACATTTGTCGCATGGTTCTTTTGTGAATTCATCCGGGATATTGTACAACCCGATTGCATACAAAGTGACGGAAGAAACAGGTTTGGTTGATTATGACGAAATGGAGCAACTGGCTAAAAAAGACAAGCCAAAAATGATTATTGCCGGTGCTTCAGCCTATTCTCGCGACTGGGATTATGCACGCATGCGCGATATTGCTGACAGTATTGATGCTATATTGATGGCAGATATTGCTCATCCGGCCGGCTTGATTGCCAAAGGAATTTTAAATGACCCAATCGAGCATTGCCATATTGTTACAACAACCACCCACAAAACACTTCGTGGACCACGTGGAGGCATGATATTAATGGGCGAAGATTTTGAGAATCCATGGGGTTTGAAAACACCCAAGGGCATTACAAAAATGATGTCAACAGTATTAAACTCAGCGGTATTCCCCGGTATTCAGGGCGGACCACTTGAGCATGTAATTGCAGCCAAAGCTGTTGCCTTCGGTGAAGCACTTACCGATAGCTATTTTGAATACATTTTACAGGTGAAGAAAAATGCAGAAGTAATGTCAAACGCATTCATCAACAGGGGTTACAAAGTTATTTCTGATGGTACAGACAACCACCTCATGCTTATCGATCTGCGCAGTAAATTTCCTGATATTACCGGAAAAATTGTGGAAAATACGCTTGTAAAATCTGATATTACAATCAACAAAAATATGGTTCCTTTTGACAGCCGCTCTCCTTTCCAAACCAGTGGATTGCGAGTTGGTACGCCGGCAATCACCACACGTGGACTGAAAGAAAAGCACATGGAACCCATTGTTGAACTGATTGATGAAGTCATCAGCAATATTGAAAACGAAGCTGTATTGGAATCCGTTAAAAAACGGGTGAACAGCATGATGCGTGATTTCCCTTTGTTTGGGTATTGAGAACTGAGACCTAAAGACCTGAGACTTCCCCTAAGTTTTTCAAAACCATGAAAACAAGATGAAACATCCATGATTATTATTAAACACACAAGGGGATGATTATCAACCCCGAAGGGGTGAAATCTTATTAACCCCGGGTTTCAACCCGGGGAAAAAAAAGCGACAAACCGTTTTGGCGTGATTTTCGAAGCCTGCCCTGAGCTTGTCGAAGGGAAGCCGAAAATCATGACAAAACACACAAGGGTGTAAATCAACAGCTTACAAAACTATAAACATATGAAACTTAA